>JAKQHY010000232.1 GCA_029555965.1 Chloroflexota bacterium
GGGTATCCAGCGGAAGACCTGGTCGGCTACGTCGAAGGGACGGCGTTGGTGTTTGCGCTGCGCGAGACAATGCTCAGCGGCGGCCCGTTCAGCATCCGGCATTATCAAAACGACGCGAGCGAGGTCTTCTGGGCCGACGGGGCGGCGGGCGGCGGGGCCGGCGTCATTGTGTTGCCGTGCGGCGCGGGCAAAACCATCGTCGGCATGGTGGCGATGGCGAAGGTACAGGCCAACACGTTGATTCTCACCCCCAGCACGGTGGCCGCCCGCCAGTGGCGCGAGGAGCTGCTGGACAAGACGACGGTTTCGCCCGATCTCATCGGGGAATATACGGGTGAGACGAAGGACATCCGGCCCATCACCGTGGCGACTTACCAAATTCTCACCTACCGCAAACGGGGCGCTAAGGGGAAGAATCTGCCGCTGGCCGAGGAATTCCCGCACTTCGGGTTGTTCGACGCCGGCGACTGGGGGCTGATTATCTACGACGAGGTTCACCTGCTGCCGGCGCCCATCTTCCGCATCACTGCCGAGTTGCAGACGCGCCGCCGCCTGGGTCTGACCGCCACCCTGGTGCGCGAGGACGGCCTGGAAGAGGACGTGTTCTCGCTCATCGGGCCGAAGAAATACGACGTGCCCTGGCACGATTTGGAACGGCAGGGCTGGATTGCGCCGGCCATCTGCTACGAAATCCGGGTGGAGATGCCGGAGACCGAGCGGCTGGAGTACATTATGGCCGAGCAGCGCCAGAAGTATCACCTCGCGGCCAACAATTCCGTCAAGCTCGACATTCTGGACCGGCTGCTCAAGTATCATCAAGGCGAGCACATCTTGATCATCGGGATGTATCTCGACCAGCTTGAGGTGATTGCCAAACGTTACGATTACCCCATCATCACCGGCAAGACGACCATCACCGAACGCGAAAAGCTCTACGACCAGTTCCGCCGGGGGGAAATCACCACACTGGTGGTGTCCAAAGTCGCCAACTTCTCCATTGACCTGCCGGACGCCAGCGTCGCCATCCAGATTTCCGGCACGTTCGGCTCGCGTCAGGAAGAGGCGCAGCGGCTCGGCCGCATCCTGCGGCCCAAGTCCGATGGCCGCCAGGCCTACTTTTACACCATCGTCAGCAAAGAAACAGTGGATCAAGATTACAGCGCCAACCGCCAACGGTTCCTCACCGAACAAGGGTATCGCTATTTGATTCTCTACGACGAGGAAATTCCCGGTGCGCTGCCGCACACACAACACCCCGCTTAAAAGCAAGCAACGGATGGCTTATGGCTATTTCTAATCCCCCAACCGACCTGACGCCGGAACTGCGTTATCACTGGGCGGAGCCGCCCGCGTCCAAACCGCTGGACATCGGCCCCGATTGGATCCATCCTGCCCTCCCGGCCAGCGACGAGTTGGCGGCGAATCTGGCCGGATATGAATGGAAGACCCCGTTCCTCCGCGACCAGATTGCCGGCCTGGGGGTAACGCCGCAGGGACGCACGCGCGCACAGTTGGTGCAGCAGTTTGCGGAAGCGTTTTTAGACCCCACCAGAGTACAGCGCAGTTACCACAGTCTGAACGAAGAGGAACAACAGTTCTACGTTTACCTGCTGCTCTACACGTATCTGGAGAATCTGCAAACCACGCCGACGCCGTTAAACCAACTGAGCCATTTTTCTCAGTCGCGCCCCATCATGACCCGCGCCATTCATAAAGCGGGATTGGGCATGCGGGATGCAGATGACACCTTTTTTATTCCCCATGAACTCTTGTCCCTGCTGCCGCCGCTGTCCCTGCCGTTGCCGGAAATCCCCGAACCAGCGCAGTTTGTCAAAGCCGCCGATCCCTACCTGCTCGTCTCGCAGATCCAACAGTGGATGGGGCTGCTGCAAAGTCATACCGGCTTACTGCGCCCGCGCCTGCGCTGGAAAATTCCCGAAGTTTCGTATTACACCCAAAACGTCCCAGCGTGGCCGCCGACACCCGACTATGCCCGACAAATTCTGACGCCCACCCCTTTCCAGGGTCTGATCGCCCTCTATCCACCGGAATCCTACCCCGACGCGGCAACACTGGAGACCTGGCAAACAGCGTTGAGCCTCTCAACACCGATGATCGATCTGCTGTACCAGGTGCTGATCAACGCGCGCGTGATCATGCCGGGCAATCCGGTGAAGCTGGACGAACAGGTGGCGCAACAATGGTTGATGGCATCGCCGGGTCGGCAAGTAACCTTCATCTATCAACTTTACCGGAATGTGGGCATGTGGGGGGAGTGGTGGCCGGCGTGGCAAGCAGGGCGCGTGCAGGTCTACTGGAATTACATCAACACCTGGCAGATGGCCGGCGTGGAACGCACCCTGATGACGGCGCACACGATGCTGCGCTGGGCATGGCTCGATCTGTTGGCGCTGTTGCCTCACGCCGTCTGGCTGCCCCTGGACAAGGTGCTGGAATTCTTCTTGCAGTTGTTCCCAAAGCCGGAGGCGCATTATTACGCGCAGGGACTTACCTTTAAGCACACCGATGGCTGGGCGGGATTCTTGCGGCTCACCCTGAACGCCATCCTCGGCGGTCTACTCCATCATCTGGGAATGGTGGATGTGGCGCCCGATCTGGCAAATCCGATCGCCTTCCGGTTGCATCACTTGCAAGATCTGCATTGGGGGCGGCTGACAGAGTTCCCCTTTGCCGAGACGCAGCCGTTGACGGCCCAGTCCGTGAAATATGTACCCCAGGGCGACTATCTGGAAATCACACCCCCGGCTTCGGCGGAATTCCTCAACACCGTGCAGCGGTGGGCCAAGCCGGCCGGTCTTTCTCAAAACCGGCTGCACTATCGGCCGGACGTAGCTCGCCTGCACACCGTCTTTGAGGCAGGCGAGACACCCGAAACCCTCGCCGCGCAGTGGCGCGCGCACGGCAACTTTCCGCCGCCGGCCGAAATCGCGCATTGGTGGCAGCATTGGTGGGAACGCTACGGCCACGTCCGCCTCTATCCGCACCAGGCGGCCCTGATGACGCGCGACGAGTTCACGCTTCAGGAATTGCAGGTGGCGCTGCCCTCTCTGCGCGAGGCCATCATGGGACTGGTGACACCCCGCGCCGCCCTGCTGCCGGCGGAAAAAGTGGGGCAGGTGCTCAAAGACCTGGAACGGCAGGGGTATATGCCCAAGGAGGAAGACTAGCCCCATGGAAAGCCTGAAAACCTCCCTGGACGCCTACCACATGAACACGCTCAAAGAAGTGGCCGCATATCTGCAACTTGAGCCTTATCAGGTATCGGCGCGCAAGGAGCAGTTGATTGACGAACTGGTGCGCGCCATCCGCGCGCGGGCCGGGTCGCGCGACTTTATCCGCGCGCTGACCGAAGCCGAGCGCGCGGTGCTGGCCCTGCTTCTGAACGCCAACCGGCCAACCCATATCGCCGATCTCAATCTGCCGTTGATGATGGCCGGTCTGGTCTACGTGGATGGCTACGAGGCGACGGCCCATTTGCCGCTGGCGAAACAAATCGTCATGAATTTATTGCGGCGCGGTCTGGTCGTGAACCTGACAGATCCAGGCAATATGAGTACCCGGCGCACCTTTGAGACCGTGCAAACCATCAGCCTGGCCCCGGAGGTCGAGGCGGCTTTGCCCCGCGATATGCTGCCGATGCCCGAACCAAAGGGGCTGCACAGCCTCGCCGCGCCACCCGCCCGCATTGTCAGCGGGGAACCAGCGCAGTTTTTGCGCCAATTGTTCTTCATCTGGGCGGAATTGCGTCGCCAACCGGGCAAGCAACTCAAAGCAGGCGGCCTCGGCAAACGCGACCTGCGCCGGATTGCTGAAAGTCTGAAGATTGACCCAGATGCCGGCGCCGAGCGCATGGCGTGGATGTATGCGCTGTTGCAAGCCCTCAACCTGATCGAGACCCATGACGAAGTTGTCCGTGCCGCCGAAGGGGACGCTATCACCTTGTTCTGGAACGCGCGCCTCAGCACGCAATTGCGCGAGATTTTGAGAGTTTACCCTAAAGTGACTCTGGAACTGGCCGCCGACACCTCAGTCTTATCCCAATATTCCTATTATGCGCACATTCCCCTCAAACCGTCGGCGCAGATTCGCCAAAGCGTGCTGGATGTCCTCGCCAAAGTGGCGGCGACGTCCTGGCTGCCGTTCTCCCTTTTCCTGGCGCTCCTGACCGGAGGGCGTCCCGGCGCACTGACCATTGACGATTACAACCGCAACATTATGTACAGCAACCTGCGCTGGTACGCCGCCAAAAATCGGGAGCAGTTAGAGGCCGCGCTGCTGCAACTGGATCGTGACGCGATCTTGTGTGTCCTGCACGAACTACAAATCCTCGGCATCGTGGATTTGGGATACAACGAAGGCAGCGCCCTGACCGGCGGGCAGGCGCCGCTCGCCCTGCAAGTAACCGGGCTGGCTCACGCCCACTTCAGCAACACCCCCATTGCCGACGCCCCCCCCACGGACGGTCAGGTGATCTTGCAGCCCGACTTCCAAATCCTGGCGTTGGGGCCGGTGGCGCTGCGCACGCTGGCTAACCTGGAACGCTTCGCCGAGCGCGAGAAGTTTGACGAAAGCGTGGTGGCCTACCGCCTGACCCGCGACAGCGCCTACCTCGCCTTCCAACGGGGCGAAACTCCGGAATCCATGCAGGCTGTTTTGCAGGAAGCCACCGGTATTCCTGTGCCCCAGAACATTGCCCGCTCCCTGGAAGAATGGGGAGGGCAGTACGAACGCATCGTGATACGGCGGCACGTCACGATCCTGCAATTGGACGATCCCCAAATCCTGGAGCAGTTATTGGCCGACGCCATCCTGCGCCGTTACCTGCACCGCATGGACGACCACACAGCCTGGTTGAACAACGAGCACACGGCCAAAGTGGAGCAACGGCTGTGGATGCTGGAAATGCTGCCCACCTACTCCCAGGGGCCGGAAACCGATCTCCCGCACAGCCTGCGCTGGAAAGAGGAGCATCTGGCGCCGCGCCATCCCATGCCCAGCCTCTACGTGACTGGCACCATTCGTCGGATCGCCGCGCCGTGCGACGGCGGCTGGCAATTGACGCCGCAAACCGTCCGGGCTGCGGTCGCCACCGGGATGCCGATACCGGACATGATTGCACTGCTCGAAAAGATGACCGGCGCGCCGCTTTCCCCGGAATGGCAAAAACAGCTCAAGGCGTGGGGCAGCCACTTTGGCGCGGCGCAACTGGCGCAAGTGCTGCTGTTGCGGCTGGAGAGCGCGGAGGCCCTCCAGGAGCTGCGCCACGCCGACCGCCGCCTGAGTCGTTGGCTGCGCCCGCTGCCCCAGGGGGATGGCGTGGCGATCGTGAACGAGGCGCACTGGGACGAAGCGCGGGAAATTCTTGCCGAGTGGGGCGTCACCGTGACCGAAACGCCCTGGTGGTAGCGTAGCGAGCGCATCACAATCGCAATGGATTTGCAATCCACCTGGCTCTTGGCATGGCAGGCAATAATGTTATAATCTAGGTACATTAGAAAAGCTCGTTCATCCGTTATGCCTGATCCAAATTGTCGTGGAGGCCAACATGAACCCAACACTAACAAGTCCCGCCAAACGCAAGAAAGCAGAAGCTCTCTACCAGGAAGCCCTGGAAGCCCACCTTCGCTGGGACATGGATCAGGCTGTCAAAAATTTGGAAGCGGCCCTGGAATTGACCCCGGACAACGCTTCGTATCACATGACCCTTGCCCAAATCCTCTCCCGCGCCGAAGACTTTGACCGCGCTCTGCGCGCACTGGCGAACTACCTGCGCCTGGCCCCAGACTCCAAAGTGGCCGACCGTATCGAGCAGTTATTTGCCAGCGGGTTGGACCCGGTGGAGGAAGTGCTCACCAACAAGATGAAGTCAGCGCGGCAACCGTTAGACATCATCGGGGCCGCGATTCAAATGTGGATGGAATTCATCATTGCGATGGGAGAAGACCCCCTGCCCATTCCCAAGCCGGAAACCTGGGCAGCGGCGCTGGATTACACTGTGCGCAAACTCAATCTGCGGGATGCGTCTCTGGACGATCTGGCAGCACTCTATGCCGTCAACGGTGAAACCATCCGCAAACATCATAAAGAGATCGTCAAAAGCCTGGATATCATGCCCTGCGACTATCGCTACTTTACCGGATCGCAAAACCCATTGGATAAATTAGTCGAAGCGGCCGAGTTGTTAGAAGAACTGGAAACACGGTTTGCTCAGGAAGCATAAAACGTTGGGAAAATCGTAGCGGGGGCCAAATAGCCCCCGCTTTTTTATGCAAAACACGCGCTAAAGCGCCCGATGCAGTTACCCCACCAACAGGATCAATAGATCGTTGACGTTGGTGCCGGTTGGGCCGGTGTGCAACAAAGCGCCCGCGGCTTCCAAACAAGGATAGGCATTGTTCTCGGCTAGGGCGCGCTGTCCCTCCCAGCCAAGCTGTCGCGCCCTTGACGCCGTCTGTCCATCCACGATGGCGCCAGCGGCATCAGTCGGCCCATCCGTGCCGTCCGTCGCCAACGCCAGCAGAGCGACATCCGCCACACCCTCAAGCGCCAGCGCGGCGGAGAGCGCCAATTCCTGGTTGCGTCCGCCCTTCCCCGCGCCGCGCACGGTCACGGTCGTCTCACCGCCCCACACCAGACATGCCGGCGGCGCGAGCGGTTCGCCATACCGTCGTATGCTTTTCGCCAACGCTGCGCCCACTTTGGCGACCTCGCGCGCCTCGCCCTCAATCAACGTAGAGAGTAGCAGCGCATGGTATCCGCGCTCGCGGGCGGCGGCGGTCACCGCCAGGGCCGCGCTGCGATTGGACCCAATGCGCACATTCTGAACGGAGGCAAAGAGTGGGTCCCCCGGTTTAGGGGTCTCCGGGATTTGCCCGGCCATCCCCAACTCCAAATGACGCCGCACGGCCAGGGGGGCTTGAGGCTCCAGCGCGTACCGCTGTAACACCGCCTGCGCATCCGCATAAGTTGTGGGATCGGGCGCCGTCAACCCCGAGGCAATGACATCGAGGGAGTCGCCCACTACATCGGAGAGAATCAGGGCGGCGACCCGCGCTGGCGCAGCCCAGCGCGCCAATTGCCCGCCGGATAATCGGGAGAGGTGTTTGCGCAGCGCGTTCAACTCGCCAATCGTAGCCCCCGCGCGCAAGAGGGCCGCGGTCAATGCTTGCAAGTCATCCAGCGTCAGTGCGCCGGCCGGGCACGGTGTCAGCGCCGAGGCGCCCCCAGAGAGCAACACCAAGACCAGATCATCCGCCGTGGTTGTTGCCAACAGAGAAAGGATTGCTTGCGCCCCAGTCAATCCGGCGGCATCGGGGACAGGGTGTCCCGCTTCGATGATTTGCAGAGACGCTGGCAAAGTATGCCCGACGGCGTGCCCGTACTTGGTGACGACGACTCCGGTATTCAGCCGTTCTCCCAGGCGTTGCGCAACGGCAGAGGCCATCGGTATCGCGGCCTTCCCCACCGCGACCAACAACACGCGCGCCCTGGCGTCCAAAACATAAATCTGATTGCCCACTTGAAGCCGCGCGCCATCCCATTGCAAGAAGCGTACCACGGCGCGGGCCGGGTCAACGGCGGCCAAGGCGACCGCTTGGAAATGGGCTAAATCGCCGTTCAAATCCACGCTGGCCTCACTTGCGCAGGTTTGTCAACGCATACGTGGCAGCTTCTTCCGGCGAGGACACCTCACCTTTCAACAAAGCCAACATCCCGGACTGAAGTGCGCGTCGCACGGGCAGGTTCACCTGAGGTGGTGGTTCAGGAACAGCATTTTGCAACAACTGCGTCAAGAAAACATGGTCATCGGGCAAAAGTCCCCACTCTGCAATGGCCGAACGGCGCGTCGGGACCAACAGTGTGGCGCGCGTCAGATCGCCCATTTGATTAGGGGAAGAGAGCCACAGCGCCAGTTGTAAAGCCGCTTCCTGGCGAAATGGATCGGTGGCGACTATCGCCAATGTCCAGCCATGGGCGATGGTAATCGGCGTCCCCTGAATTGTGGGCGCCCAACCTGGCAACGAACCATTCCGCGGGCCGGCCCAATAAAGGCCAATAGGAACCGGAGTGAGCCGTCCGATTCCCTTCTGGTAGGTATCCCAACAAGAGACCGCGTCAACGAGCGTGAGCGTGCGCTCTGTATTGATCAAGTTGCGCGCTTTCAATTCGGCAAAGAAACGATAGAGCTGTTCCAGCAAAGCGGGGTCGAGCGTCGGGGCGCCCGTGGCATCCACCACAACCCCGCCATTGCCCAGGTACATGGATAACAAGGCGTCATCGGCATAGCCGTTAACGGGCGCAGCAGGAAACAGCAACGAATACCCCCGCGTCAACACGTCAGTCCACGAAAAAGGCGGGGTTGTGGAAATACCACTGCGATAGGCCATCTGATCGGCGCGCGCCACCCAGGGGATCCCGTAAACCGTGGCGTCGCTCCGCAAGCCCGGCCAAGCGAATGGGAAGAAATCGCTCTGAACCCATGCCGTACTGCTGATGGGCTGCACGAAACCTCCGGCCACAGCCGCGGTGAGATCATTTTGGTTCAACACGATCAAATCAGGCAAGACTGTGGGCGCAGCGACATAAGCGGTGCTTAACAAACTATACAATCCCCCCGCTCCCGTGGCTTTTTTCACAATGACCTGCACCTGGACATCGGGGTAAATATCCGAGAAAGCCAGAAGTTGCTCGTTAAGAATTCCCGCGCCGCTGGTTTCATCATAAGGGTTTAGAAAATCCGGCACCCATAGCTGCAACGTCACTGCCGAGGGGAGAGGGGTAGCGGTAGGCACGGCGGTCAGTGGCGGCGCGGACGTGACCGTCGGGAGGGGAGAAAAAGTTGTCCCTGGTTCTGGTGAAACCGCTGGCGTCGTTTTAGCGCAGCCAGCGATCCAGAGTAAAAGCATCCACAAAATTAGCCTGAACAGGCGCGGTTGGGGCTTCCTCATCAGTCTTGTCCGTTCAATTCGTCGAACCCATTTGTGGAGGAGTGTTTCCTGTGTAGACTTGCACAGCCTCATAAATCAGCCGCTTTTGAAAATCCGGCGTCACATAAGCGTAATGGTCCTGATAGTTGTACATTGTCTGAGGTGTGCGAAACATCCACATCGCCACCACCGGACACCACGGCCAATATTCGGCAGCCCAAGCATAAGCATCCACCGTATACTGGATGCGTTGCGCCGAAGACACTGCCCACACCCAGCGGGGATGGTCATTCCAGCCCGATTCTGTAATATAGATGGCTTTGGCGCTATCCCCTTGAGCATCCATCACCGCGCGCAACAGTTCCACCCGGCGAAAGTTGATGGCGTCAGGCGCGGGGGGGGTATCCGGTGGCAGATTCATGCCGTACGTGTGGGCAGCCAGGGCATCGAAGTAAGCGCCCGCGCCGGCTTGATACATTTTCTCCAAGTATAACACATCGTTCAGACCAGCATGGCTACCCTCTGGCTCCAATGTAGGCGCCAACGCGCCGCCTAATACGACGATCTCCGGGTTTGCGGCGTGCGCCAGTGGATAAACGGCCTGAAGCAGCGCTACATAATCGGAAGGAGATACGGGACGATACCCCCACTCAAAACTCAAATTCGGCTCGTTCCAAATGATTATATGGTGAACCTTGCCGCGGTAGCGCCCGACAAAGGCCGCGACGAACCGCGCAAAATCCGCATAGTGCGCGGCATCCAGGTGCGTGGGAGTCGTGGACTGAACCGCCGGGTCAGGGCGCGCCCAGGCGGGGACCAATCCCAGGCGGGCGATGAGAGTAAGACCCTGGTTGTGCGCATGTTCCACCACCCGATCGCTGTGATACCAGTCGTACTTGCCCGGGGCATATTCAATGTACGGCCACGGAAAGTACTCAACGATCCACGGCGCGCCCATCTCACGCACCAGCGCCAACGAGCGTTGGATTTTCCACTCTTCCACCTCATCGGTCAGCCGGGTGTGAACGCCCACTTTGGGATTGGTGGTCTGCACTGTTTGCGGAGCCGGCCAGGTAACTAACACCTGCGGCGGTCGAATTCCGACAAGAATCAGCGCCAACAAGCCGCTCCACAACAGCAGCTCCGGCCACGTATGGCGTATATACGACCACAGTCGGCCGCTCAGCGCCCTACCAGACATCTGCCAGGTTGTTCGCAGCATGGCTGACCATCTCCATGAGTGTGAAATCGGAATAACTGTGTCTGCTGATTTATCGTCTATAATAGGCACCATAGGTGACGATGATGAGCAATGGGGAGGAGGAACTTGCTGTGGCTCCGGGATATTTATGCGAACACCCGCAGACCTTGATCGCCCAAATCCACGCGGCGCTCCAAGCCACCCTGCCGGGCCAGGCCGCACAGGGCAAAATGGCGCCAGCCAACCATCTGTTCACCGCTCCCGTTGATTCGCGGCCCCGGCAGGCGGCGGTACTCATCCTTTTCTTACCGCAGGGCGCGCATGATCTGGCAGTGCTTTTCACCCAACGCACCCTTACGGTAGCGCATCACAAGGGCCAGATTTGTTTTCCAGGGGGAAGACAAGATGTGGCGGATCACACCTTGCTCCACACGGCCCTGCGCGAGACGGCAGAAGAAATCGGCCTGCCCGCAACCGATGTTGTGATTTTGGGAAGCCTCACTCCCTTGTACGTTTCGGCGAGCAATCACCTGGTGCATCCCGTCGTCGGATGGATTCCATGGTTGCCCAGGTTGGCCCCTAATCCTACCGAAGTCGCACAAGTATTGTTCGTACCCTTGAGCGCGCTGCTCGATCCGCAAAACGTCACTGTTTGCACGTACGCGAGCGCTCATCGAACGCTTACAGCTCCGGGCTATGCCATCGGGGGGCAATGCATCTGGGGAGCAACCGCCATGATGACCAGCGAGTTGCTGGAAATCATCCGCCCGCACTTAGCCCACGCAAAGTCTACCGACTAAATCGTACACCGTCGCCTCGGTGATCTCTATCGTAACGATCCGGTCGGGTTCCAGGGTTTCGGGAATCAAGACAAGTCCATCAATCTCCGGCGCATCCCGGTACGAGCGTCCGATGGTCACACCGTCCCCGGTGCCCTCCAACAGCACTGAAAGCCGCCGCCCCACCCATTGCTGATTCGCGGCCTCTGAAATCTCCTGTTGTGCCAGCATCAAGGCTTCACGCCGCGCCTCTTTGACTGCCTGGGGAATATCGTCCGCCCATTGCGCCGCGGGCACGCCATTCTCAGAGGAATAGGTGAATACACCCAGTCGATCAAAGCGCATCTCTTTGATAAACTCCTGCAAAGTTTGGAACTCTGCATCTGTTTCACCGGGGAAGCCCACAAT
Organism: Chloroflexota bacterium; assembly: GCA_029555965.1. GTDB lineage: Bacteria > Chloroflexota > Anaerolineae > B4-G1 > SLSP01 > JAKQHY01. Next base: position 11,337 of record JAKQHY010000232.1, read on the forward strand.
GAAGGTCGTCCTCAGAGCGACCTCGGGAAGGCGCTCACGCAGTTGCGCTATCGTGCGGCGCACATCCTCGACGTCGGCAGGACGGCGCATACGCTTCAAGACTTCGGGATGCGCATGCTGAAGGGGGATGTCAATGTAGGGGAGCACCTGGGGCGTCTGCGCGATTACGTCTATCAACCGTGTGGTTACATACCCTGGAAAAGTGTAAAGAAGTCGCAGCCAGGGAACTTGAGGGACTTCCTGCGCCAGGCGCGTTAAAAGCTGCGCCAGTCCATCTTTCATCCCTAAATCGTGGCCGTAATACGTAATATCCTGTGCGATCAGGTTGATCTCAAGCACCCCCATCTGCTGAAGCGCGCGCGCATCCGCCAGAATCGCCTCTGGCGTCCGACTGACGCTAGGTCCCTTGATCAACGGGATAGCACAGAAAGCACACTGTCGGCTGCACCCATCGGCAATCTTGAGAAATGCGCTGGCGCCCGACACGGCATACCCTGGAGCGCCTGCCTGTTCCGGCAAGACCAAAGATCCCTGGGCCACGCGCATTGGCGCGGTTGGCGCGGTTTTCTTGGCGAGCATGGCGGCCACGGACACAATATCCGGCCATGAGCGAGTCCCAACCACCGCCGTCAGGGTCGGAACTGCCGCCAACAAAGCTTCAGGATCGCGCTGTGCCCAACATCCAGCCGCAACCAACGCCTGCGATGGGCGCAATTGCGCCGCCAGTTCGCGCAGCGTTTCCGAGGACTCCTGTCGCGCGGGTTCGATGAAACCACAGGTGTTGACCACCACCATGTCCGCCTGAGACAGGTCCTGAACGCCCACATACCCTGCCCGCTGCAACAACACCGCCATGCCGCTTGCATCTACCGTATTTTTGGGACAGCCTAAGGAGACAATGTAAAAACGAAAGGGGCGTTGAACGCCCCTTTGCTGTTTAGGGTATCGATGACGGGCCGAGGCTTTCATTGCCCCTCCATCAAGATCTCTCCACTAGGGCCCCAGGCGCGGCGCACCACCTCGTTCGCAGTTCCCAACACCCCCCAATCGGCGCCATTCACGTATAGCTGAAACGCTCCCCCATTCCCGGTCGCCACAATCAGCATCTCAGTGGCTGAGGCGGTCAACTCCTGGTTAGCTTCCGCAAATCCCTGGAAAATCACCAACGAATCTGCCGAAACATTGACCCAGGCGTGTTCTTTGGCGATCAGGCGTACATACACCTGCCCATCTGCACTAGCAGCGAAAGCTGGCGCTGCCGGCGGGGTTTGTGAAGTAGTCAGCGAGGCCGCTGCCAAGGTAAGCGTAACCGCGGGAGCCTGCGTTGGAGTTGTCTGGTCGTTGACGAATTGCAGCGCCAGATAACTCAGCACAACCACGACAACAAAAAAGCCCAGGGCGATGAGCGCAACGAGAATCGCTACCTGGGGGAAATGTGCGGGCTTACGCGACACCTCTTCTGCCAAGGAGGGCGGGGAAGGGAAGACCGAAGGCCGTCCCGGAGTGTTGCGGGCATCATCAAAAGCCGGACGCACACGCGGCTGGACAGGGACGCCGTGAAGTTCGGCGTCATAACGAGACACCGCCTCTTCCGCGGGGAGACGTAAAAACCGGGCGTAATTACGTAGAAAGCCACGGGCTTGAATTTCCCCTGGCAAAGCCGTATAGTCGCCCACTTCCAAAGCCTGTAAATAGCGGCGCCGGATCCGTAGGGCCTTTTCAACGTCCGCCAAAGAGAGTTGTTGATTCTCGCGGGCGCGGCGCAGCCAAATACCTAAACCATCGTTCATCAAGCCTCCGCTTCTACGATGACGCGCACCTGCCCGCGAATCCCCCCTCGCAATTTCAGTTCCACGACGTGCTCGCCCAACTCCCGAATAGGCCGTTCCAGCGCCACCGCGCGCTTATCAAACTCGGCGCCCAGCGCCCGGCCAATCGCCTCCGCCACATCAGCGGAAGTGATCGAGCCATACAAACGGCCTTTGTCCCCGGACTTGGCCTTGAGATACAAAGGGGTAGCCTTCAAGCGCTCGGCTATTTGCAACGAGTGTTCACGCACGCGATCTTCCTTCGCATGTTGGGTTCGGACATAATCCTGCGCCTCTTTCACCTGTCCAGAGGCGGCCGGAACCGCCAGCCCCCGGGGGATAAGATAATTACGCGCGTAGCCATCGGCGACATTCTTAACCTCGTGAGCCTTGCCCACGCCCGGAACGTCTTGCTTGAAAAACACCTTCATTATAAATGCCTCCTACCTCATCTGTTTCACGTGAAACATCAGGATTGACCATGAGAGAGCGCAATCTGCCTGCCCCCAGATCGGATATCCCAACCTAACCAAGCACCCGCGTCTGCAAATTCATCATCAGGCGCGAGAACTTCTGCATTGCGGTCGGCTTTTCCAGCATATCCAACCCCGCCTGGTAAGCCGCCAGTCCCGCCTGCCGTTGCCCGGACTTAAACATGGAGAGGCCAATCGCCATCATCGTCTCACCCTGTTTCTGACGATCTCCCAACTCCGCGAAAATGGTCGCGGCCAACCGCCAGGATTCCACCGCCTTATCGCGCTGCTTCAAGGAGGCATAAACACTCGCAATGTTGCCGAGCGCCTGCGCCTGCCGCGACAGGTCCTCCAGGCGCACGAAGATCCGCTGCGCCTCTTCCAGCGCCTCCAACGCTTCCTCCCAACGGCTTTGTTTGCGTCGAATAACGCCGATGTTGTTTAACATCTCACCCGATTCGACTTCACGCCCCTCTTCGGAGAAATGTTCTAACGCTTCGCTGAAACGGCGCGCTGCTTCATCATAAAGACCCTCTTGGAATAGCCGCAAGCCCTCTGCCTGTAATTCCTCAGCCGTAGGCGTCGTCATATCGTACCTCCTCGGATAATAACCCCAGAGAACCCAGAGGAATAAGAGAAATCTCTGCGCACTCCGTGGTGGAAATTTTTATCTACCACCCCTCAAAAACCCAAGTTGCAAGTTTTGTGAGTCCGTGACCAACCTCAACCCACCTCAATAGGTAATTTCAAGCAATCCCTCGGCAATGGCGCGCAAAGCGCCAGCCGGCATATCCGACAATTTCATCGCCAATGCCAGATAACTTTCGTTAATGGGACGCAACACAAAATCCCGCATTTCGGGTGATAACTTCTTGAAACGTTCAAACTGATCCTGCGATTTATGCCACTGGCCCACCTCGCTCTCTTTGTCGAAAAACACTTCCAGAGAGACAGTTAAGGCCCGTCCAACAATTTCCAGTTCGGCAAACGGCACCGACCGCCGACCATATTCGTAATCGGCAATCTGCTCGGCAGAACACTCCAAAATATCGGCCAAATCTTGCTGTGTGCGGCGGGCTTCCTGACGCACCTGCCGCAGGCGCGCCCCGACAATCCGATGACGCAGTGGCAAGAAGATCTCCGCATTCGGAAGCCGCGTGTCCCGACTACCACTCAAGGAAGTCTCCCGAAACACACTCAAAGGAACCTCAATAAAACGTGCTAGCAATTCCAATTCCGGCAGAGAAATGGACGCAGACCCACGCTCGTATGCCGCAAAAGCTCCTTCCGAAATGCCTAACGCAGCGGCACACTCCTGAACTGTCACCCGTGCTTGATTGCGAACATTCTGGATCAAAGCGCCAAGAATTCGGTTCCGTAGATCAACAACTTCTTGGTTAGGCATCACGTCCCCTTTCACTTTCCATGAGAGATGGATAATAGTGTAATTCCCGAAATGGAAAGTATTTTTTTGTTTTGTATTGAGGGATATATCTTTGTGGTATGTGTTTTTTTGCAAGAACCATACAGCAAATGTGCGCGCACATTTGCTGTATGCCATCAGTCTACCCAGCCTTATGCTGAATAAATGCCATACCCATTATAACATAGTCCCTTTGAGGAGCAATTTGCGCCGCACCACAGTATTGCCACCCTCCGCCCCCACCTTCAAAGTTTTCCACAACAAGCCCCCCCTACCATAAGGGGGAGCTTTATATCCGCCTCCCTAGAATTAGGGGAAAAAGCACGGCCCACCTCCTGAAAACTTCCCCAACACACTTCCCCTGTGGAAAACTAGGCCATTTCGGTGGATAAATACCTGTTTTTGGGGATAACTTCCTTCTCGTCACGCATTAGAAATCGGTATAGGGTATTGGAAAAACTCCGAATTCTTCGGCAAATTATCCGCGCCTAAACCAATCTCCACATCCTTTTCCCCGGCGACGCAAGCTTATACCCCGTGCATTTAGGGGCATGGGGTATCCTAACAAGCACATTTGGGCGCGCCGCGCCATTTTCCCCACAATCCCCAACTCTATTACGACTACTAAACAAGTGAAATACTTTACAACAAAGAATAACTTTCTCTAATTCTTAAAGGAACGCTTCCCTTAATGAAACGTTGCCATATCAATGATCCCGTCTCTGGCAATCGGTAGCGTGTGTTGATTCGTGCAGTGGTACCCTTGCGTAGTCTGGCGCAGCGCCCCGCCGCAAATAGGGCAGTGCAATATATCTTCTAATCGTCGCGGCCCTGGCGGCGCGCTAACGCCGGGCTTGACGCCCCAAACGAGGTCGTAATCTTCCTGCCATGCCTGTGAGCGGAGCATTTCCAAGGGGAGTTGCGCCAGTCGTTTCTCGAAAGTTTCGGTGTCCTGGGTGCGTCCTGGCAACCACCGCGCATCATTGCCGATGCGATTGGTGATCAGGAAGACGCCGCCGGGACGCAGGACGCGCGCCATCTCCTGTAGCACCCCTTCGGGGTTAGGCATAAATTCCAGGGCTTCCAAGCATGTCACCGCGTCGAAAGTGTTGTCGGGAAAGGGGAGCTGGCTGGCGTCTTGCCACAGAAGTGTGATTCGGCCCGACCACATCTGGGTTTGACGACGTGCTTCTTGCAACATCTTGCGCGAGTAATCCAGTCCAATGAGCCGTCCTCGATAGCCGGGTTGCGCAAAAAGCGTCCGCGCCAGCCGCGCTGTACCGGTCGCTACATCCAACACCAATGGATCGGGGCAGAGTGCCAGGGCGCGACTGAGAGGTAATCCTAAAAACCACTGCTCATAGCCGGGATCGAAGGCCTTAATACGGTCATAGACGTGCGCAGACCAGTTGTAAAGCAGCGCCACCACGCGCCGTCCCAGATAAGCGCCTTCCGCCAGGATGAGCTGCCAATACAGCACGCCAATCAGGAGAATGACTCCCAGTATGCCCCATACCCAGACCATTACTGCCCCCCTGCTATTAACCCTATCATTGCCAGCAGCCAGGGGACAATAGCGCGCTGGTACACTTCGGGAGCGGGCCGCTCTCGGAGCAAATTCAACCCCGGCAACGCAAGCAGCAGCAGCCACCCTGCGGCGGTTCCCTGCCCTTGCCAAACGAGAAAGGCCGCGCCAATGAGCGGGCCTATGCCCGCCAACCAAGAGGCGTGAGCATGACATCCCACCAGCGCCGCGAGCACCAACGCCGCAGCGCTTGGCATCCCTAGGTCTCGCGTGCAGAGACTGGCGCCCAAGAGCCAGGGAGCGCCCGTCAAAGCCCATGCCATCCAGCCGCTGCCCATACGTCCGGCGCCGCCATTCCATAAGACGGCTAACTCGCTCCACGCGAGAAACAGCAGGGTCAGCAGTAGCGTCGTGCGTCCTTGAATTGCGGACAGCAGCAGCGCAAGCGCCAACGCTAACCCGGCCTGCTGCAACGGTGCGCGCAGAGCGTCGCTCCCGACCGCGCGCCACCAATGGCGCGCCTGTCCTACCGTATGTGCCAGCGTCGCGCCCGGCGCGTCAATCTGGGTGTAGGGCAATAGCGGGGTGGGCAGCGTCGCGTTCCAGGTGCGCCATTGAGACAGCGGCGTGGCCCAATCGGTGTGCGCGAGTGTTTCCCACCAGGGCCGCCACCCTCCTAACAGCAGCGCCAATGCCAGGAGCCAATCGGTATAAGGCCAACGGGCATCAGTGGACAGATTCGCCCAAACACTGCCGGTCAGTGCGATCAGTGGCAGCCAGCCCCAGCCGTTTCGCGGCAGGATTTTAGCGGATATCGGATGTAAGACTTCTGGATGTGCAGTCATTGTGTGTCATTATACCAGGACTTACACACATAAAAAAAGCAGGGAATTTCCCTGCTTTTGGGTTTGGCTTGGTCCGTGTCGCTGCGTCAGGCTGGATCGCGGAAATTGTAGATAAGGCCCTCCCGTTGCCAGGTCCGCCCGCAGATGCAGGGAAAGCTCGCCGCCGGTGGCGCGCCCAAAGCGGCTCCGCAGGCCGGGCAACGAAAGAAGCTCCCCGGCGCGGCATTGTTCTTTCCCACGCCCGCGCCCGCACGCACCAGAACGCTGGGGCTGAGCTGCCACAGGTCGCCCGTGGGTTGGAGCAGTGTATCCAGGGCAGTGAGCCATCGAGTGGGGACGTGCCGCTTCAACACTTCGGTGCGGAAATGGGAAACGGTGCGCACCCGCTCCCGTCGCAGACCGGCCTGCTCCAACTGTTCCCAAATCCAGCGGGGATGAAAGTCAAAGTTGAGGGCCGCAAATTCCACCGGGGCCAGATCAAAGGGCGACCACTGCTGGCGGCGCAACAGATAGCGCGCGATGGCTTTGAGATGATGCTTGCTGGCAAACTCCAATACTAGCTGCCCTTGCGAGCGCAATATCTCAGCGATGCCGCGCAACACTGCCGGCGCGTCAGCCGCGTGGTGTAGCGCGCGGATCATGACGGCGGTATCGAATAGCCCGTTCACAAAGGGGAAGCGGTAGAAATCCGCCTGAACGAAGAGATAGTGCGGCTTGCCGCTATTCCCACCTTCCCCCAATCGCGTGACGGCCTGTTCCAACTGTGTGCGCGCGTAATCCATCAGCACGACGGTTTCGTGGCCGGCGTACAAATCGGTTAGCCGCCCGAAGCCTGCCCCGATCTCAAGGAGCGTTCCCCCGGAGGGAGGCAACAACGCGCGTAACGCCGTGCGCTCGACCGCATCCTCATAGGCCCGCGCCTGGGTCCAAAACTCCGTGCTGTACCGTGAACCTTCGTAATTGCAGATAGGGCGGTTGGACATCAGGGTTGTGCGGTTTTGGCCTGTGGGCGGAAAATTTCCAGAAGCGAGTTCGGCAGACTTTGCAGGAAACTCGTAATGGGGTTGAAAACGTCGCGCAAGCCTTGAATGGCCGGCCCCATTCCGGCTTCTGCCAGATGGATTTCCACCGGGACTTCCATGATGACCGGGACCGTGGTGCTGACCGGCACCATCATATTGAGCGAAACCGGCAGCGCCATATATTGCGGCAAGTTGAGGCTCACCGTGCCATTGATAGCGCCGCCGCCGCCGGGCAGGAAGAACGTCGCGGGCGCTTGGAGCGGCACCGGCGCCGTGAGAATCACGTCCGTGTTTTGTGCCAGCGGCAGATCGAATACCACAGGCATAGTGTCCTGGATGTTGACCGTGGTTTGAATGGTGGTGTCGCCCAGAGCGGCAAAGGCACCATCCAGTTTCACGAGCAACGGCTCGGCAATTTTGGCTTTGACCGTGAAGAGGGGCAGCGGAGACAATAAGAGCACCAATACCAGGACGAAATTGACGATGAAGGAAAAGATAATCGCAAAGTTCTTGAAGGCCTCCCAGAAGTTCCGCTTGGGGCGTGGCTGCGCCGTTTCGTCTGGTGGTGAAACGGTGAGGGCGGGGGCTGGGTCTGTGACAACCTTTGGGTCTGCGGCTGTAGTGTTGACTGTTTGCTGTGACACGATGCACCTCCTTATGAAAGTTGCCTTCATTCTAACACGGGAATGGTTTGCAAGCAAGTTGTAGGCCATATCTCAAACTTCTTTTACCTGCTTTTCCCGCGAGTTTTGCGATCAAATCCCTTAAAAACCCAGGTTAGAGTATAATATTTCTATGCCACGCTTGAAAATCGCGCTCTTAGGTCCGCTTCAGATAATGCTGGACGATCAACCCATCACCGATTTTGCCACCGACAAGGTGCGCGCCCTGTTGGCCTACCTGGCGGTCGAATCTTCGCAGGCGCATCGCCGCGATGCCCTGGCCGGGTTGCTGTGGCCGGATCAACCCCAGGACAAAGCGCGCCATAGTTTGCGGCAGGCGCTTTCCCATCTGCGCGAGGTATTACAGGATCGTGATGATGAAGCTGGCTTCTTGCTCGTGACCCGCGACATGGCTCAGTTTAGTCCCCAGGCTAACATGTTATTGGACGTAGCGCAGTTCACGGCATTGAGCGAGCTGTGCAAGCGCCACCCGCATCGGCGGCTCGGCGCGTGTCACTCTTGCATCCAACGATTGGAAACGATGATCGCCCTGTATCGCGGAGAGTTCCTCTCCCAATTCTTCTTGAGCGACAGCGATACCTTCGAGGAATGGGCGCTGCTGCGGCGGGAATGGTTTCACTTACAAGTAGTGGAGGCGCTGACGATCTTGGGACGTTACGCCGAGCGGCGCGGCGATCTCGCGCAGGCTCTGGCCTATATTCGCCGCCAGGTAACACTGGAACCCTGGCGCGAGGAAGCCCATCGCCAGCTCATGCGCTTGTTGGCGCGTGATGGGCAACGCAGCGCCGCCCTGGTGCAGTACGAGAAATGCCGCAAGGCGCTGTCTACCGAGTTGGGCGTCGAACCGATGGCGGAGACGACAGCCTTGTATACGGCCATTCGCGCGGGAAAGTCTCTGAGCGGCAGGGGAGCGGGGGAGCGCACGCGACAAGAAGGCAAAGAGATCACCTTGTCGTCGCAGGGATTTGTCGGGCGTGAGGCGGAGGTGGCGGAACTGAATGACATGCTCGCGGCGCCAGATTGCCGGCTGGTCACGTTGGTTGGCCCCGGCGGTATCGGCAAAAGTTGCCTTGCCCTCAAAGTGGCGGAAGCGCAGGTCGGACTGTTTGCGGAGGGCGTGGTCAATGTGCCGCTGACGGGTGTGACGACGGCGGCGCTGCTCCCCTCTGTGCTTGTGGATGCTCTCAAGATCCCCGGCGGCAGCCAGACGCCCCGCGCGCAACTGCTGGATTTCCTGCGTGAGAAAGAAATGTTGCTGTTCCTGGACAACATGGAGCAACTGTTGGGCGGCGTGGAACTGCTCGACGATATCCTGACCCGCGCGCCAGGCGTCACCCTGTTGATCACGTCGCGGGCGCGTCTCAACCTCCGGCAGGAGTGGGTCTACGAAGTGGCCGGACTGACGTACCCGGGGCAGGAAACGAGGAACGAGAATCACGAATCACGAATCACGAATCACGAATTACCCATGACCCATGACTCATTACCTCTTTCCGTTCCTCCCTCCTTCGCTGAGTATAGCGCCATCGCCTTATTTATCCAACGGGCGCGGCAGGTGCGGCGGGATTTTGCGCCGGAGATACACATGGCGGCTATGGCGCGCATCTGTCGGCTGGTGGAGGGGTTGCCGCTCGCGGTGGAACTGGCGGCGGCGATGGTAGATGTACGCACCTGTGAGACCATCGCCGATGACATCGCGCACAATCTCGACGCGCTGACGACGCGCTGGCGCAACGCCCTGCCGCGTCACCGCAGCATCCGCGTGGCGTTTGACCACTCCTGGCAATTGCTCGCGCCGGAAGAACAACAGCTCTTCTGCCGGCTATCTGTGTTCCGTGGGGGATTCTCGACGGCGGCCGCCGCGAGGGTATCCGGAGCGCAGCCTTCGCTACTGCGATCCCTGGTGGAAAAATCCCTCTTGCGTCACGATGCGGCGGAGCGTTATCAGCTTCACGAACTGCTGCGCCAGTACGCAGAAGAACAGCTACAGCAATCCCCGGCGGCGTATGCTGACATAGCTTCCGCGCATGCCGGATATTACACCGCGTTCCTTGAAGAGCAGGTCGCGCCGCTGCGAGATCCGCGCCAGCCCCAGGCCCTGAACGCCATCCGCGCCGAGATGGATAATGTGCGGCGTGCCTGGGATTGGGCGTTGGCGCGCCTGGCTCATGAAGATGGCGAAGAGGCTGTGCTAGTCTTGGCGCGCGCCGTGGAAGGATTGTATCTGTATTACAGCACGCGCGACTACTATCACGAAGGCGAGGAAACCTTTGGATTGGCGGTCGCTGCTTTGGAAGCCTACAGCGGCGCGACGCCGGCAGACCCCACGCGCGCGTTGTTGCTGGGGCGGCTCCTGGCCTGTCAGGGGAAGTGCTGCGAGTTCACGCGACAACCCGACAGAGCGCGCCAATTGTACGAGCGCAGTCTGGCGATTTTCCGGGCGCTGGAGATGGAAGAAGCACGGCAGGAGATGGCGCTGCCGCTGCACGGCTTGGGATACGTCGCCCACATTCAGGGGGAATATGCGCGGGCGCGGGCCTATTTCCAGGAAAGTTTGGCCTGTTACACGGCAAGCGCGTCTCCGTGGGGGATCGCCAGCGTGCTCAACAATCTGTGCTTGCTGGGGCGGCGGGAAGGCGTCTACGAAGAGGCTCTTCGCTGGGGACAGGAAAGTCTCACCATCCGCCGGAAAATCGGCGACCGGCGCGGCGTGGCCTCTTCATTGAATAGCCTCAGCCTCGTTTACACGGCCCAGGGCGCGTATGCGCAGGCGCAGGAGGCATTGGTGGAATCGTTGGAGATTTGCCGGCAGCTCGATCACAAGGTGGGCGTCGCGAACGCGCTGACAACCCTGGGCGTAACGGCGTTTCATTTGCACGATACTGAGGGCGCGACGCAGTTTGTGCAGCAGGCCTTGGAGGTTTACCGGGAGATCGGCGACTGGTGGGGAGTGGCGATTGCCTACAACAATCTGGGCCAACTTGCCACAGAGTCCGGCAATTATGCGCAGGCGCGGCGAATGTTGGAAAAGGGCATCAAGGTGTTCCGCGACATCGGGATCAAGTCAGGACTGGCGAATGCGCTCAACAATCTGGGAGAAGCTTGCGCGCATTTGGGCGAAACTCGGGCGGCGCGGCAGCATTTCCTGGAGGCGCTGCACCTGGCCCACGAGATCGGTGAAGTCCCCATCGTCCTGGAAATTCTGGCGCGGCTGGCGGCGTTGCTGGCGCAGGATGGGGAGAAACGGCGCGCATTGGAAATCCTGGCGTGCGTGCGCGAGCATCCCGCTAACATTGACGCCACGCGAACACAGATCGCTGCTGCTTTCAATTCATTGACCGCGCAGCTCCCGGCGGCGCAGGCGGCGCAAGACGCGGCTCACGGGCAGGCGCTGTCTCTGGACGGGCTGGTCGCGGAGTTGCTGGGGATGGATGATTCGCACTGTAGTCCCTAAATTTTGAAACGCATTCTCGCGTTTGACTTTCGCCGGGCGCAGTGTTTGTATCGTATGTTGCGCTCTACCACGACGTGGTATAATACGCCGGTTGCCTTCGGGAAGCTATTCCAAAATATTTATTGCTCTGGAAGCGATCACCGGAGTGCGGTAAAAATTTTACTACAGCAAGGAAGGTATCGAATGTTTAGAAAATTGCTTCACGCTTTACCGGGCGTGCTGCTTGGGATCATGGTGCTAACAGGTTGCCAGGCCACAACGCCAACGGCGACGCCGGAACCTACGCTGACGGCGACGCCGGCCCCTACCTATACCCCTTATCCCACGTACACGCCGTTCCCCACCCACACGCCCGCTCCCACGTACACGCCGTTCCCCACATGGACGCCTCCACCGACCGCCACCTTCACACCTGAGCCTACTGCTACACCTGAACCTACCGCTACGCCTGAACCTACCGCCACCTTGCCCCCTAAACCCACCGCCGTCCCGACGCTCAAGCCGACGGCAATTCCTGCATCTGATCCGACGGCAGTTCCACCTACCAGCGCTCCGGCAGCAGCAGCATCCGGTAGTGTCGCCGATCTCGTCGCCACAATGCGCGGAACCCGGCAGTCGGTGGAAACATTGGGAAATATGATTAACAGCGCTATGGGGTCGGGGCGTATTAGTTGCCTGGATTGGGTTAACCTGGTTATGGGCATCAGAGCGACTTCGCAAATAGATGTCTCGGCCTATAGCGCACAGGTTCAGGGTGCTTACCAGGAATATCTCCAAGGGATTACGATATTTTTGGATGGGGCCGCCCCAATGACAGAAAATTGCACCAAGCTTTTGTTGGGTGAAGCTGCCGGTAGCATCGGGTTTCAACAGTGGGGGACGGCGCGGATTAAAGTGGATGAAGCTTTGCCTTACATTGACAGAGCCATTGCGGCTATGCCACAATAAAACCTGTGTTTAACCGCAACCTGTAAGGGGCAACAAAAATGCGCCCGGCAAGTGCCGGGCGCATTCTGTTTTCAGGTACAGTGTACTTGTTGGAGTGCATTGTCCCTGAAGATTGAACTTACGCTTTCTCCACCTTCACCGCCGTGACCTTGAACTCCGGAATCTTGGCGGTCGGGTCGAGGAAGGCGCCGGTGGCCCAGTTGGCGTTGCCCTCCGGGAAGTGGAAGGTGCCGAAGACCAGGCCCTCCTCCACGCGGTCGGTGATTTCGGCTTTGGCGAGGAATTCGCCGCGCCGCGAAGCGATCTTGAGCATGTCGCCTTCGGCGATCCCCATGCGGCTGGCGTCTTCCAGGCTGATCTCCAGTTTGGCCTCGGGGTAGAGCGCCATCAGGCTCTCGGAACGGCGCGTCTGCTCGCCGCCGTGCCAGTGGTAGATCACGCGGCCGGTCGTCATGGTGAAGGGGTATTCGGCGTCGGGCGCTTCCTTCGGCTCGATGTGGTCAATGGCCTTGAAGAGGCCCTTGCCGCGTGTGAATTGCCCGATGTGCAGAATGGGTGTGCCGGGGTGATCGTCCGCCTTGACGGGCCAGTGGAGCTGCTCGCCGCGATCCAGCCGCCAGTAGTGGACGCCCGTGAACGACGGCGTGACGCGCGAAACTTCGTCCATGATGTCCGCCGGGCCAGCGTAGCTCATCGGATAGCCCATGCGCGTTGCCACGTCGCAAAGGACTTCCCAGTCGGGGCGGGCAACGCCGGGGTTGGCGACGGCCTTGCGCACGCGCTGGATACGCCGCTCGGTGTTGGTGAAGGTGCCTTCTTTCTCGGCAAAGGTGACGCCGGGCAAGATCACGTCGGCGAACTTGGCCGTTTCCGTCATAAAGATTTCCTGCACCGCCAAAAATTCGATGTGTTCCAACGCTTCTTTGACGTGGTTGAGATCGGGATCGGAGGTCATCGGGTTCTCGGCCATAATGTACAGCGCCTTGACTTTGCCCTCGTGCGCTGCGTTCATCATTTCCACCACCGTCAGACCGGGCTTGTCGGAAAGTCCCGTGACGCCCCACGCCTGCTCGAACTTCTCTTTGTTCGCGGCGACGGGCTGGTAGCCGGGGTAGACGTTGGGCAGGCCGCCCATGTCGCACGCGCCCTGGACGTTGTTCTGGCCGCGCAGCGGATTGACGCCGCCGCCGCGCACGCCCATGTTCCCCAGGAGCATTTGCAGGTTCGCCAGCGACATCACGTTGAGCACGCCAGTGGTGTGCTGCGTGATGCCCATAGACCAGAAGACCGCGCCGGGCTTGTGTGTGCCCAGGATGCGCGCCGCTTCTGCAATCTTCTCCGCTGGAACGCCGGTGATCTTTGCCGTCTCTTCGAGCGTGTACTTCATCACCGTCTCTTTCATTTCGGTGTAGCCCTCGGTGCGCGCGTCAATGTATTCCTCATCTTGCCAGCCGTTGACGATAATCTCGCGCATCAGGCCATTGATCAGGGCCACGTCGGTGCCGGGCCGCTGGCGGAGGTGCAGGCAGCCGGGCAGCCGCGTCAGACTGATGCGGCGCGGGTCGGCCACGATCAGCGGGATGCCGCGCTCGCGCACGGCCTTGCGAATCTTCGTGCCGATGATCGGGTGCTGCTCGGTGGTGTTGGAACCGATGACAAAGATAGCCTGTGATTCACCGGTGGAGTCTTCAATCGTGTTGCTCATCGCGCCGCTGCCGAAGCTGGTCGCCAACCCGGCGACGGTGGAGGCGTGACACAGGCGGGCGCAGTGATCTACGTTGTTCGTCTTGCCGACGGCGCGGGCGATCTTCTGCATCAAGTAGTTCTCTTCGTTGGTGCATTTCGCCGACGTGAGGTAGCCCACACTATCGGGGCCGGTTGTGTCGCGGTATTCCACCAGTTTGCCGGCGAGCAGATTCAACGCCTCGTCCCAGGTGGCCTCCCGGAATCCGGCTTCCATCTTCTTGCCGGTGAACGTCCACTTGCCGTCCACCTGCTGCCACCCCTCGCGGATCAGCGGGGTCGTCAGGCGGTCGTCGCGCTGGATGAAGTCCCACCCGTAGCGGCCCTTGACGCACAGCGCCAGCCCGTTGACCGGCGCTTCTGCCGTTGAGGTGACGCGGGTGATCTGGCCGTTCTTAATGTTGAAGTCGAACTGGCAGCCGACGCCGCAGTAGTTGCAGGTGGTGCGGACTTTCTTCTGATACGCCTCGCGGCCCCAACCGGCGGCCGGCTTGTCGAACAGCGCGCCGACGGGGCAGTAGGCCACGCAGTTACCGCAGGATTCGCAGCCTGCGTCGAGCATCGTCTGGTTCGCGCCAGGCACCACCAGGGTATCGAAGCCGCGCTGCGAGAAGTTCCACACGTCGCAACCCTGAATCTCTGCGCAGACGCGCACGCACCGCCCGCAGAGGATGCATTTGTTCATGTCCACAAACACGACGGGGTTGGGATCGGAATCCACCGGGCGGCTGTGCCGCTTGCCGCTATGCTCCGGCCACTGCACGTCGTACTCGTAGACCCACTTCTGTAACTCGCACGCGCCGTTGACTTCGCAGGTCATACAGTCATTGGGGTGATCGGTGAGCAGCATCGAGAGGACAAATTTGCGCAGGCTGACGATTTCCGGCGTCTGCGTCTTGACGACCATCCCATCGGCGACGGGTAGCGTGCAGGCCGTCGCCGGGCCGCGCATCTTCTCGACTTCCACCAGGCACATGCGGCACGCGCCGGTCGGCGTCAAATCCGGGTGATGACACAGCGTAGGAATCTCGATTCCAGATGCTTGGGCGGCTTCTAACACAGTTTGACCGGATTGGGCCACTACCGGTTTCCCATTAATGGTCAGATGTATTTCACTCATAAATAACTCCTTAAGGTTAACCGAATTGAAAGGAAAGTGTACTACTATAACACTCGATTCGACAAGGTTTATTGTAAAAAAGAGAATATGCTATTCTGTTTGGCAAATAGATTCCAACTGGCCTACGTCTGACGTTGCGTTTTATCAAAGCGCAGGGCGATATTCTATTCACCAGGATCAAACCAGCGCATTCCTTTCCAAATACGGGAGGCGCAGCCGTTTCCCGCTGCACCCTATCGGTCTCATTCCCATGACGCCAGCCGTTTTAGGTGATGAGACTCGGAAACGCTTAAGGCTAGTGAGAATGTCCTAACGTTTTTTAAGATGCGGTCTTCACGAAGTAATTGTGGTTGACCGATACGGCGGCTTCCGCGCCAGCGTTCATTGCGCAGACGCCCGCCGGGCATGTTCCTTGAATGTGCGCTTCTACTTCTGCACGGAAATGTTCCAGCGCGGTCAAAATAGGCACCGGCGCGGCCTGCCCTAGCCCACAGAAAGAGGCGGACAGAATGTCACGCGCCGTCTCCTCCAGCCGTTGCAGATCGTCCACCATCCCCTGCCCGCTCCGCAGCCGCTCCAACGTCTCGACGATCCGCTGCGTGCCGACGCGACACGGCGTGCATTTGCCGCAAGACTCCGTCTGGAAGAAGCGCATCAGCACGTAGGCCAGGTCCACCACACAGGTGTCCTGCCCGCAGATCAGGAGCGCGCCGCTGCCGAGCGCCGCGTTGTACTGGCGCATCGTCGCAAAGTCCATCGGCGTGTCCAGCATGCTCGGTGGGATGATGCTGCCCGATGCGCCGCCGGTCTGCGCGCACTTGAACGTCTTGCCGTCCTTCATCCCGCCGCCATACGCCTCAATGACCTCGCGCAGCGTGATGCCCATCGGCACTTCGATCAAGCCCGTGAGGGCCACGTCGCCCATGATGGTGTACACCTTCGTGCCGGGGCAGCGCTCGGTGCCGATGCCCTTGTACCAATTTGCGCCATGCAGCAAAATGGGGGGAACGTTTGCCAGCGTCTCCACGTTGTTGACGACGGTGGGTTTCCCTCGGAAGCCCGCGACGGTGGGATATGGCGGGCGGATGCGCGGGATGCCACGCCGACCCTCCATACTTTCCAACAGCGCCGTTTCTTCGCCGCACACATAAGCGCCTGCGCCCGCGTGGACGTGGATGCGGAAGGAGAAGCCGCTGTCGAGAATGTTATCCCCCAGCAGCCCCATCTCTTCCGCCTGCTGGATGGCGCGTTCCAATCGCTCTTTGGAAAGGGCGTACTCGCCCCGGATGTAAATCCAGCCCTCGTGCGCGCCCACGGCGTACCCCGCGATCGCCATCGCTTCCAGCACCGCGTGCGGGTCGCCTTCAAGGATAGTGCGGTCTTTGAAGGTCCCCGGCTCGGATTCGTCGGCGTTGCAGACGATGTATTTGGGCATCGCCGGCTCGGAGGCTACGAAGCCCCACTTCAGCCCGGCGGGGAAGCCCGCGCCGCCGCGCCCCTGAAGGTTGGCGTCTTTGACGACCTGCCGCACTTGCTCCGGCGTCATCTCCGTGAGCGCCTTGCCCAGGGCGAAATAGCCGTCGTCGGCAATGTACTCTTCGATGCTGTACGGGTCAATCACGCCGACGCGTCGCAGGATGACCCGTTTTTCCGCGTAGAGCTTGCCCTCTTTGCCGGGCAGCCGCACGATCTTGCCGCTCAGAATTTCCGGCGGCGCCAGCAAATGCTCCACCACCCGGCCTTTATAGAGATGTTCTTCTACGATGAACGCGCCATCCTGCGGCGAGAGCGGGCCGTAGACGATGCCCTCAGGGTAGACGGTGATGAAGGGCAGGATGTCCGTCCGCGAAACGTCGGGCGTGAATCCCACGCGCACTTCGCCGGTCAGTCCGTAGAACGCGAGTTCGGCCTCTACCGCCAGCCGCACTTCGTTGGCGCCGCGCGCCAGACTTTGGGGGTCGCCTGAAATCAACAGAGTGGTGCGAATCATGCCGCGCCTCCTATTTTGTCGTACCGCGCCAGGATGTCCCGGACGCTTTCGGGCGTCAGATTGCCGTGGATGTCGTCGTCCACCATCATTACCGGGCCGACGGAACACGCGCCAATGCAGCTCGTGGTCAGCAGCGACCACCGACCATCGGGCGTGGTTTCGCCCACCCCAATGCCGAGCGCCGCCTGCACTGCCTCCCAGACGGCGCGGCCCCCCACCACGTGGCAGGGCGCATCCTGGCAAAAGCGCACCACGTGTCGGCCCAGGGGCTTGAGGCTGATGAGACTGTAGAAGCTGGCGACGCTGTGAACCTGGCTCTGCGGCAAGTGCAGCGCTTTGGCAATGAACGCCAAATGTTCCGGGGTCAGATACCCTGCCTGCCGGCTGGCCTCGCGCAAAATCTCCACCAGACCCTCCTCAGAGGTCCTGTAGTGCTGGATAATCGCTTGTAGGGCTAGTTCGTTCATACAGTCTCCTTTCGTTGTGTGAAGAAGTCATGAGTTATGGGTAAGGAGTAATGAGTAATGGGAAATGAGTTCTGCAACTTATTACTCATTTCTTCTTACTCGTCACTCTTTTCCGATTTCTAATTTCCCCTATTCCACACTGATCGCGTTCACCGGGCACACCTGCGAGCAGATGCCGCAGCGGATGCAGATGGATGGGTCAATGTAGTGCGCCTCTTTGGGCTTGCCGCTGATGGCATTTACTGGGCAGTTGCGCGCGCAGCGCGTGCAGCCGATGCAGGTCTCCGGATTGACTTTGTATTCGATGAGGGCGCGGCACACTTTCGCCGGGCACTTCTTTTCGTAGATGTGCGCTTCGTATTCGTGGCGGAAGTATTTGATGGTGCTGAGGACGGGATTCGGCGCACCCTGGCCCAGGCCGCACAGCGACCCGCGCATAATGGACTTTCCCAGCTCTTCCAGTCGCTCGATGTCGCCGGGTTGCCCGCGTCCCTCGCAAATGTCGTTCAAGATTTCCAACATGCGCCGGGTGCCCACGCGACAGGGGACACACTTCCCGCACGATTCGTCCTGGACGAAGTCCATGAAGAAGCGGGCGATGTCCACCATGCAGGTGTCCTCGTCCATGATGACGAAGCCGCCCGATCCCATGATCGAGCCGACCGAGGCCAGCGATTCGTAATCCACCGGCATATCCAGGAATTGCTCCGGGATGCAGCCGCCCATCGGGCCGCCGGTCTGCACGGCCTTGAACTTCTTGTCGTTGAGGATGCCGCCGCCGACGTCGTACACCACTTCGCGCAGCGTCAGACCCAACGGCACTTCGATCAGGCCAGTGCGCTTCACTTTGCCGGCAATGGCGAAGGTCTTGGTGCCCTTGCTCTTCTCTGTACCTACCGAGGAGAACCACTCGCCGCCCTTGAGTAAAATTTTGGCGGTGTTGGCATACGTTTCGACATTGTTGATGTTGGAGGGCTTGCCCCACAGCCCGGAGGCGGCCGGGAAGGGCGGGCGCGTGCTCGGCATCCCACGTTTTCCCTCGATGGAGCGCATCAACGCGGTTTCCTCGCCACAGACGAAAGCGCCCGCGCCCATGCGGATTTCCAGGTCGAAGTTGAAGCCACTTCCGAAGATGTTCTGGCCCAGGAAGCCGTACTCCCGCGCCTGTTCAATGGCCACACGCAAGGTGCGAATGGCGATGGGGTACTCGGCGCGAACGTAGAAATAACCTTGTTCGGCACCGACGACATAGGCGGCAATCGCCATCCCTTCAATGACAGAGTGGGGATCGCCTTCCAGCACACTGCGGTTCATGAACGCGCCAGGATCGCCCTCATCGCCGTTGCAGATCAAAAACTTGGGCTTGTTGGGGCTGTTGCGCGCCAACGTCCACTTCATATAGGCCGGGAAACCGGCGCCGCCGCGCCCGCGCAAGCCGGACTTCTTCATTTCCTCCACCACCTGGTCAGGCGTCATCTCCGTCAAGACTTTCGCCAGGGCCATGTAGCCATCCTCGGCGATGTAGTCTTCGATGTCGAAGGGGTTGATCTTGCCGACGTTGCCTAGCACGACGCGCACTTCTTTGGTGTTGGGGGGGGGCAGCGGCGTTACTTTGGGTTCAACGTAGGCCAGCCGCTGCACCGGACGCCCTTTGTAGAGGTGTTCCTCCACGATGGTGGCGGCGTCGGCTGGCGTCAGGTTGACGTAGCGTGTGCCTTCGGGATACACCAGGGCTTCGATGCCCTGCGTCGCGGCGCCCATCAAGGCTGTGGTGGCTAATACCTGGACTTCGTCTTCCAGTTGTAAATCTTGTACTTTGCTCAAAAAGGCCGCCTGGACCGCATCTGCGCCAGGCGCCTCACTGCTAATCAGAATATTGGCGCGATAAGCCATGGATACCTCCTTCCTACTTCACCAACCAGTCCGTTACTGGCTGCCCGTTGATGATGTGGCTTTCGATGAGAGCGGGGACGCGCGTGGCGTCGAGGTTGCCATAAGTCACCAGCTCGCTGTCGCCGATCTGGATTTGCACGACGGGTTCGTAGGTGCTCAGCCCGCCGCCGCCCGTCTGGGTGACGATGACATCGCCGATGCCGCGCTTTTCCAATTCGGCCAAGATCGCGGTCATCGTGTCCCGCGCGCCGGCCGCAATGCCGGTGGTGCCCATCGCCACCACAATACGCGCCCGCGCCCCTTCGCCCGCGAGTTTGCGGCGCTGCAAGGCGCGTTCTTTAATATTGCGCAATTCTTCTAAATTCTTCATTTTGTAGTCCTCCCTGAAAATAACAACTAACCAATAGCAAATGGTGAAGCTTTGAAACCTTTGTCTTCTGTCATAAAAACTACGTCTTCAGTGCATGGCTAGGGACTGCTCTCCCTCTTCTAAAGTTTGCCGCAAGAAGGTCAAAACCTCCGGGTCGGAGAAAGGGATGTCATCCCCTAAAACTTGGCGAATTTCGTGAGTATTCAACATAAAGGATTTCTCGTTCACGTCGTGGCAATATACCACATCGCCGTCAGGAAATCCTACGATGAGACATAATATCGTCCCTCCCACATCCCCCAGTGGTGGACGATCAATATGGCTGTGTCGGAAGGTTGCCTGGGTGAGCGTTCCCTGACCCACTGTGGAAAAAATCTCGAAGCGCCCTTCACACATCTCTGCCGTCTGCCTGAAGAAGGGGATGCCTAATCCGACCTTGCGCGTAGTGCGGGTAGTGAACCAGGGGTCGGTCACGCGCGCGAGCGCCAGCGCGTCCATGCCCCGCCCATTATCCTGGATGGCAATGGTGAGGGTGTCCTGCTCTGGGGATAGGTCTTCCGTAATCTTAATGTGCAATACCGTCGCGCCGGCCTGGATGCCGTTCTCAGCAATGTCAAGGATGTGCTGAGATAAATCGCGGAAGACGGTCATTCGTACTTGCGCAGCGACTTGGCGACATCCTGGGGCTTGACCTGGCCAATGATGTCGTCATCAACCATAACGACCGGCGCCTGCGAGCACGCGCCGACGCAGCGGCAAATCTCCAGCGTGAAACGATTGTCGGGCGTGGTCTCGCCCATTTTGACGTTCAGAACCTGCTGGAATTTGTCAATCAACGTAGGCCCGCCGCGCACGTAACATGCCGTCCCCAGGCAAATGCTGATCTTGTGCCGGCCAATGGGAGACATCCGAAAAGAAGAATAAAAGGTGAGGACGCCATAGATGTGGCTCAGGGGGACGTTCAACGTTTTGGCGATATACGTTTGCATGGCGGGGGACACAAAGCCCAGCCGCTCTTGCACCAACGTCAACACCAACATCGTGGCGCCGGGGCGGTCCTTGTTTGCGTTTAGGATTTCATCCAGTACCACTTGATGCTCTGGAGCCAGGGCGACTTCTGTGGAAACCTCATTGATTGCAACACTCATACGTTTTCACCTCGGTTATTAGAAACTTTGTCTGGAAGCAAATTGCGCTACAGCCTAGAACACAGTATACCTCAAAGTGATCGTAGGCCAAATAGTATTATAATGGTTAGAAAGACTCTGTCTCAGTGACATTGTTCCCGCTTTAGGGCACATAAAACCCTTGCCCGCTGTCGCCCTGTAACGCCTGGCGGAGGGCGTCCACAGACGGGGAGGCGGTTAGTCGGAACACGGTGCGCACATGGCCGATCCAGTCCAGGAAGTGGGCGTCGGAGCTGGCGATGATGGGGATGTTACGCAGGGATGGGTATTGCTCGTGGGCCTGGCGAGGGCGCAGCACATGGGACACTTCGGCGGCGTCGGCTTCCAGGTCGGGCGGCCAAAACCCCAGGGTATGGATCAGCCCGTAAACGTCGCGTTCGACGTGCGCCGGAATGAACAGCCCGCCCAGCGCATGGACGGCGCGCGCCGCTTCCTCCAACCCGACCATCACCGGAGCCTTGCGCATCCGGGTATCTTCGGACACGAAGTCGCCGGCGGCATCCACCACATACTGCGCGCCGAACCGGGCGACGTCGTTTTCCAGGGGCAGCGACCAGGCGTCCACCTGCGCTTGCCAGGCAGCGGCCTGCGCCAGGTTGTCGAAAACGCACACCACATCCACTTCTTCTTTGGTCAGCAGCTCCATTCCTGGCAATACCACCAGTTCTGTGCCGCGCGCCGCTTCCATCACCGCGGCTGCATTGGCGGTAGCGTTGTGGTCGGTGATGGCGATGGCGTGAAGTCCTTTATAAAGTGCCTCATCAACAATCAACGGGGGGATCATTTCCACTTCTGCACAGGCTGACAAAACCGTGTGCAGGTGCAGATCAACATGATATTCGCGCATCCCCCAATCACTGAAGTTATTCGGAAATCCCGCGTGTCTTTTGATAAGGCTAGACGCCCATCGCGATCAGCCGTCCAACCGTCTCGTAGATCGGCAGCGGGCTTGACAGGATGATAACCTCTTGTTCTTCAGCTTTTTCCAAAGTGGGGGGGGGAACGGTTGCGCCTTCGGCCACGATGATACAGGCCACTTCATTGAGGGCGGCCACGGCGACGATATTGAGGTGTGTCTGTAGCGTCACCCACACATCCCCGGCCTGCGCGGCAGCCATCACGCAACTCAATAAGTCGGCAACATAGCCCCCGGCCACTTCACGGGTCAGGTGCGCTGCGCCGGCCAATACGGTCAACCCTAGCTTATCTACGATCTCGTTTACAATCATCCTATTGAGCTCCTGTTTTTCGCGCTTCATCCGGCGAAACCTTGAAGAACATTTGAATTCGTGTTCCCACGCCGACCATAGACCAGATGCTCATATTGTCTGTACACCGTTTGATGTTTACCAATCCCATCCCTGCTCCGAACCCCATTTCCCGCACTTCCGGCGTCGCGGTTGAATAGCCCGGTTGTTGGGCCATCTCAATATCGGGAATCCCCGGTCCGGGATCTTGCGCCACCACCAAAATTTCCGTAGGCTGCACATCGGCGTGGATAAATCCGCCTTCATCGGTGTGAATGATCAGGTTGATTTCGGCTTCGTAAGTGGCAATGGCAACGCGGCGGGCCAGTTGAGGAGACGCGCCGATCCGCAACAGCGCCTGTTTGATTTTGGCGGAGGCTTCGCCGCCACGCGCGAAGTCTCCCCTTTTGACGTGATACCGCAGAGTTAGGTCGGTGCGCTCGGACTCCAGTGCCTCGAAGAAATGCTGGGGCCGATCTTGCAGCGCTTCGGCTTCGCTGTAAACCCCTTGCAGCGTGCGCAACAGCGCGAGGGTGATGTCGCCGCGGGTGATAATCCCGACCAACCGGTCGCGCCCGTCCAACACCGGCATGCGCCCGATACCGGTACTCTCAAAACGCCGCAGCGCTTCCATCACGGGTTCCTGGGCGTGAGCCACAATGAGTTTGTTGTGGGTCATAAAATCCTGAACCGGGCGGTCCAGATTTTGCGTTTCCAGGGCGTGGATTAAATCTTCGAGACTGACGACCCCCACCAGAGTATCCCCCTCCACCACCGGACAGCCAGAGATGCGTTGCTGGCGGAGCAATTCTTTTACTTCCGACATTGTTGCGTTGGGAGAGACGGTCAGAGGGCCAGAGGTCATAACCCGCGAGACTTTGACCTCACGGATCAATTCATGAACTTTGGAGAGCGCCCCTTCCCGCCCCATCAGACTGAAAAGCGCAAAACGGTCTTTCATCGGTTATTGTTGGCGTACGGTGGATAATTTACCGATTCCTCGAAGGCCTGCTACATACAATATGCCTGCCGTGTCGAACATCGTGTAGGGTGACAGCATCAACGCAATTCCCATCTCCTTGGCCAGGGCAATGGTGCTCTCCGGTGGATACTTGCCCCGCACGAATAAAATGGCCGGCGATTCCGCCATATCGGCGGTGCGCACCGCCTGCGGATTTGTCAGGCCGGTCACCAGCAACATACTGGGCTTCACGAACATCAATACATCGCTCATTAAGTCTGACGCGCAGGCGTGTTCAACGTCCACCGGGAATGGCGGCGCTACGATCATTTCACCCGCTACAGCTTCAAGGATTTCATCTAGTGTCATAATTCTTCTCCCCGTCCATCCTAATTCTCGTATCACGATTTTACACCCTATCCAGCATCATGCAATATTCTGCAATGTACCTCAGGGCTTTATCATTCTCGTCAGACCACGCTTACCGGGCAGATTTTGCGGCTGAAGCCGCCGAAAAAAGGAGGTTTTGTGGTGACGGGCGGTAGCCCGTCACCACAAAACCTCCTTAAAAATCACGGCTTTGGCCGTCTTCTGTGTTGCGGCGCACCACCTGGCGG
>JAKQHY010000001.1 GCA_029555965.1 Chloroflexota bacterium
GTGGAAGGCTTTGAGATCAAACTGATCGCCCAGGGCGTCCTGCGCTTTCTGGCGCAGTTCCAGGAGCTTGATCATCCCAATCTTGTAGGCGGTGGCCTGCCCCGGCCAGGTGATGTACCGCCAGAGTTCGCCTTCCGCCACGTCGCGCGGATAACCGATGTTGTCCACCATATAAGTCGCCGCCTCGTCATACGTCCAACCTTTGGCGTGGACGCCGGTATCCACCACCAATCGCACGGCGCGGAACATCTCGTATTGCAGGCGGCCCAGGTCGCCGTAGACGTTGCCCTCATACCAGCCCAGGTCGTACGCCAGCCGCTCGGCATAGAGCGCCCAACCCTCGATGTGACCGATGAAGCCGATGTCGGTGCGGAACAGCGGCAAATCCAACTCCTGGGCGAGCGCGATCTGGTAGTGATGGCCGGGTACGGATTCGTGGTAGGCCAGCGAGGGCATTTTGTACGGGTAATCGGCGCCGGTGGTCGCGGCGTAGAAGGCGCCGGGCCGCGAGCCATCCACCGCCGGGCCGCTGTAGTAGCCGCCGCTCTCCCCGCCGACGACGATGACGCGGGCTTGCGGGCGCAAATCGAAGGCGGCCGCCGAATCCCGTTCCGCCGCCTCAATGAGCGCTTCGTAGGCCGGCTGGATGTCGGCGCCGTACAGGATGCCGCTCTCTTTGATCACGCGGTTATAGAGGGCTGGCAAGCTGGCCTCGGCGGGGTAGCCCAGGTCGTCAAAGCGCGTCTGCATCTCGGCCCGGATGCGCGCGACTTCTTGCAGGCCGAGTTCGTGGATTTCGTCGGCGGTTAGATCGGTGGTGGTGTAGTGCTGGAGGATGTACGTGTAATATTCGCGCCCGTTGGGGAATTTGGACGCGCCGATCTCGTCGGTGGCGGAGGCTTGCTGAGCTTCCAGACAGTCGGCCAGCGCCGCGTAACCGGGCAGCACGGAATCTTGAATAGCGGATTCCGCCGCTTTGAGCAAGTCCTGCCGGTCGGACGCGCCGAGGACGTCCACAGTGGCAAGCTTTTCCGCAAAGCTCGCGTAGAAAGGCGTGTCGGTCGGCGCGGTCTTGGACATCTCACGGAGGTTGCTTGCCATCCACTGATTGATGAAGCGCGGCAGCCTCACGCTGGCCTGCGCGCGGCGATCCAGGTCGTCCACCACCTGCTCCATCTGCGTCTGCACCTGACCCAGGCGCGTGATGTAGTCCTCAGTGTCCTGGCGGCTCGTCACGGGGTGAATCTGGGTGAGGAAGTGTTCCAGGCTGCCGGGGTAGCCGATGACGCCGGGGCGGACGATGTAATCGTCGTACAGAAATTCGTGGCCGCGCACGGTGTCTTCGAGATACCACAGGTAGATGTCGTAGGAAAGCTGCTGCTCCGGCGTGAGGGCGGCGCGGTCGTAGGTTTTGAGTAGGACGAGGATGGCCGTCTCCAGGCCCTGCGTCTCGCGGGTGTAGGCGTCGGACATGTCATTCAGCCGGTCGTTGCCGACGCCGAAATCGGTGGAGAGGCCCAGTTCGGTGACGTACTGCGGGGTGCGCAGCAGGAGCGCCTGGTAGGATTCCGCGAAGAAGGCGTCTATGTCCAGGCCTTGCAGGGGCGCGGCGAGGGGCGAGAGTTCGATGGTGATGGGCGGGATTTCCGGCGTGGCGGATGGCGTGGGGGATGGGGCGGCGGTGGGAGACGCCGGTTGCGTCGGCGCGGTGACCGGCGTGGGGATGGCGGCGAGCGTGGCCGTCGCCGGCAGCGTGGACGGCGCAGACGTTGGCTGATTCAGACAGCCGGCCAGCAAGAGCAACAGCAGCCATCCACACATCATTTCCTTGAACTTTCGACGGGTCATATCCCCTCCTTGGAAAATAACATGGATAGACAGGATGCACAGGATATATCTCAAAAATCCTGTTTATCCTGTGCATCCATGTTGAAAATTTTTATGGGATGTTTTTATTCTGGCGCGCCGCTTTGCCACGTCTGCAAGGCGTAGGTTTTCTGATAGATTTCTCCCATCCCGCCCAAGATGAGCAGGCGGGTCTCGTCTGTCAGTTGGTCGCGGCTGAAGGTGACTTGCTTCCCGGCGTAAAAGCCCGGCCAGAGTTGCAGGGCATATTCCAGCGCCGCTTTGTTGTAGTGGGTGGGGATGATGAC
Organism: Chloroflexota bacterium; assembly: GCA_029555965.1. Lineage (GTDB taxonomy): Bacteria > Chloroflexota > Anaerolineae > B4-G1 > SLSP01 > JAKQHY01. The sequence goes on from JAKQHY010000001.1 coordinate 2,154, forward strand.
TTTGGGCTTGACCTGCGCCATCAAGTTGAAGCCGATTTTGTTTTTAACGTCTACACTGCTGAAGGAATTAGCAAGCTGCATGATGGCGATGTCCACCGTACCCAGCGCCTCCAGTTGGTCTGGGGTCAGTTCGGCCTGGCCGATGTCGCCAAAGTGGACGATGCGCAGTCCATCCACATCCACAATGTAGATGTAATTGCTGCCGCCCTCCGGCTTGAGCGGCAGACCGTCGTTGTGCGCCGACGCAATCCCCCGAATCTTCACGTCCTCCAACGCAATCTCGCCTTCACGGATCAGCAACTGCTGCCCCGTGAAACTCTTGAGGAACTTGCCGTTCTGGTGGTCGGAATGGTTGTGGGTGGTCAACAGCACGTCGTTTTTCGTCGCCGGCGCGCTCAACAGTTGCGGGTCGTAGATATCCATCAGGACCCGCGTGCCCTGGGAACTGATGATTTCGACCTGGGCGTTTTCTTCGTAGAACAGCGTTACCGGTGCAGGCTTGTCTGGTTTCGTCGTGCATCCGGCTAATATCAACATCAACAACACAAGCAAGGATACATAGCGCATGATAAAAACTCCTCCCAAAATAGCCACAGAGAGCACAGAGGCCACAGAGGGAAAAGTAAAAAATCTCTGCGTGCTCTGCGGTGAAAGATTCTATTCTAACGGCAGGTGGATGGCGAAGCGGCAGCGGTCGTCGCCTTTGAGGACGGATTCGAGGACTTCGGCTTTGACCGACTGGCCTAGCGCCACTTCCCACGGCTTCTTGTGGAAGCCCGCGCTGCACTGGCAGAACGTCGCCGTGAGGCTCGTGTCGCCGTTCTTGATGGCCTCGCGCGCCCAGGGGCAGTGGCAATAGAAGTAGCGTTTCATCATCGGGTCGGCCGCGGCAAGGTATTGCGGGGTCATGAAGGGGATTTTGGTCTCGTAGACGACGTTGCCTTCGCGCCGCCCGCCGCCGATTTCGGGATCGTTTTTGACGAAGGCGATCACCTCGTCGGTGATTTCCTGCGCGAAGAACAGCCGGCCCTCGCGCTGGCAGGCTTCGAGGCGCTCCACGAAGGCTTGCTTTTTGCGGCGCAGGTATTCGTCCAGGTCGCCGCCGGAGGCTTCGTAGCGTTGGCGTTCCTCCGCGAAGTATTCGTCCGGCAGGTCGCGCAGGCTGTCGGCCAGCAGGGCGCGGCACGCCGCCTCGCCGACTTTGGCCTCAAGGCGCGCGACGACAGGGTGCATTGTGCGGGGCTTGGCTGGCGTGGGCAACCCCAGCGGCGCGACGCCGATCCCGGCAAAGACTTCATCGCGGATTTCTTCGCCGAAAACCTCGGCCACCTTGCGGTAAAAATTGCGCTGCGCCTCTTCGCCGTCGAGCAATTCGAGGATGGCGACGAAGAGCGCATTGTTTTGGGTGAAGAATCCGTAGCGCGCCAGGGCCAGGTAGTTGTCCTCGGTGTTTTGCCCTTCCTGGATCAGCCGCTCCGAGAAAGCCCAGGCCGCCTCGGTGATGGGCATGTCCCCCATGTCGGCGAGGAACTCCTCGAAGTGGCCGATGAGGGCGATGGCCGCTTCAATTTTGTCCTCTGGGACGTTGCGTTTCTGTAGCATCGTGCGAAAGCCTTGTTGATCCATCATGACTCCTTTGTGATTTCAAGTTTATGAAACGTGAAACGTGAAACGTGATGACTTCACGTTTCACGTTTTACGTTTCACGATCAAGTAAAACTGCTTATGCCGCCTATTCGGAATACCCTATGGCGTAGACGCTTACCGAAAGGCAGAAGTCTATCAGGATGATGGAGAGGTAGGTGCGCATCACGGAAAAGTTTGGCCGCTTCCAGGGCCGCGTCGCCAGGGCGACCACGCCCGCGCTGAACAGCAGCAGCGCCACCGGCAGGGCGTAGATGAGCGCCCGCCCTACGGTTGGCGGCAGGTATTCCAGGCCCGGCAGGTACGTCAAGATGGGGAAGGTCAGCAGGTATTTTGAGCCGATGTACAGCAGCGCCGCGCCCGTCAGGGTGAGGTAGCCGCGTCCGCCAGTGTCGTAGCCGCGCGCGAGCATGATGAGCAGCCAGACGCAGGGCACGATTAGCCACACCAAAATCAATGGTAGCATAAAAAGCCCCAGAGTCACGCGGTTGACGTAGTCCCAGGCCGCCGCGCCGTAGTCGTTCAGCGTTAAGTGCTGCCACGCGCTGTGCAAGGCCGGGGCGGTGCTGCTGAGGTAGACGGGATAGTGGAAGGCATCGCCCGGCGCATCTACCCACGCCACGTAGCGTTGCCCGCCTGCGTCGGCGGCGATGACGGGATAGAGTGAGGTCGCGTCGGTCCAGGTGAGGGCGAGGTAGCCCAGCGGGCGGCCGTCGCGCACGGGGACGAGCGTGGGCTGGTATTCCGTGCGGCTGCGCGTGCTGTACTGGACGGGCAGCGCCAACAGCAGGCCATCCGGGGAAGAAAACACCCACGGCGCCTGGCGGACGTTGGTGTCTCCCAACGGCAGGGGACTCCAGGGACTAAGTCCAGAGACGGCCTCCGGTGTCGGCGGGAAATCTGCGGCAAAGGGGACCGGCTGTCCCGTGACTTCGCCGGCGTCGCCGGAAAGTGGAAAGGTTGCGAGGTACAACGCCTCCGCGACGCCCCGCCCTCGGACGCGCTGCGTCCAGCTCAGGTAGAGGTGCGCTTCATCCAGGCCGATCACCGGGCCATCTATCGCGCTTGCCAACGACTGCCCCGGCAAGCCAATTTCTGTCATCAGCCGGGCGTCGCGCAACGTCAGCGTCTTCGGATCGAGCACGGCGTGATAGAGAAGCAGGGCGCTCACCATGTCCGATTCAGACCAGGTCACATGCACCTGACCGATCTTATCCACGGCAAAGTCGGCCTGCTGCACGCCATCCAGCAGTGTCTGGACTTCTCCGTCAGAACTGCGCCAACCCTGCAAAGCGCCGCGCGAGGTCGTCCAGAGCGCCAGCACGTCACCGGAGGGCAGCGTGGCGGCTCTGTACCGGCGTACGGCTGTCGCATTTGACGATAACGCTTGCGGCGTCAGCGTCGGCGGTTTGATGTCCACTGCGGCCAGGGATGGCAAGGGCGCGTACCACAGGGTGCGGTCATCTGATTTCCCAGACAGCCACAGCAGGTGCAGTTTATCGTGAGCAGAGTCGAACGACGCGCCGTCACTCGCGGATAGCAATTGAACCTGGTCCAATTCGGCGACCGGCGAGGGAAAGTCATACTCGGCCAGCGTCGCGCCGCGATTGCTTAACACGAGCAGGTGGATGGACTCCTGCGCATCGTCCGTCGCGTTGCGTGTAGGCCACGCCAGCGCCACCCGGCTGCCATCCGGCGCGACGACCAATCCCACGGGAGCCGGCCGCGCACTCACGCCCACGCGCGCCGCCCGGCCCCATTCCGGCAGCAGGCGTGGGGTGTGGACCCGCTCCGCGCAGCCGGTGAGCAACATCAGTGTCATCCCCATCCATAAAAGCTTTTTTTGCATATAATCTTTCAAATCCTTTGCCACGATGTTAAATTCTTGCCGTTTTCGGCCGGGTGTTTTCGGTAGGGATCGGTAATGTCCTGCAAGCCCCTGGAGACAAAGTAAAACGCCGCAGCAAACAGCGACAGGGCGATGGCCGGGGGCAGCAAAACGTGCCACTCGGTCCCGGTTTGGAAGGTGTAGGAATAGACAAAACTCGAATAGATCATCGCGCCCCAGTTTAAGTAGTTGCGCGTGAAGCCGAAGAAGGCGATGAAGCCATCCGCCACCACCACCCCCGTCACGGTCAGCATCATCTGGAGGGCGACGAGAGGCGCGACGTGAATCAACAAGTGGGTAAAGATGATGTGGAGGCTGGAACCGCCGGCCACCCGCGCCGCGCTGATGAAGGGCTTCGCCATCACTTGCAAGGCCTGCGCGCGCACCAAAATCGCCGCGCCTCCAAATCCGGCGATGGTCCCGTAGATGATCCCCAATTCAAGCGAGGTCAAATTCGGGAAGCGCATCCCCATGATGACCATAAATAGCGGCGCGGGCAGCAGCAAAAACGCATCTGCGATTTGCATCAGGATGGCGTCCACGGCGCCGGCGTAGTACGCGCTCAACAACCCCACGACTGAGCTGACGCAGGCGGCGGTCACGGCGGCGGCGATCCCGATGATAAACGTGGGCGCTGTGGCCGCCAGCAACATGCTCAACACGTCGTGCCCCAGGGAATCGGTGCCGAGGAGGTGCTCTGGCCCCGGCTTGGAGGGGTGGGGCAGGCGCACGTCGAAACCGGCGACCGGATCGTATAGCTTGTAATTGAATACTGTCATACGCAGAATGGGATACACCAGCGCGATCATCCCGAACGTGACAATCAGGATTACCCCCAATATCGCCAGGCGATTGCGGGCGAAAATCTGCCAATCATGTCCGAATTGCCGTCTTATGGTTGAGACTTGCCGTTTCAGCAGCGACCAGCCCTGTTTGAGATTCATGCTGCCCTCCTGAGTCCGCCTCGGTCGTAACGGATGCGCGGGTCAAGCACTGCGTAGACCACATCCAGGGCCAGGCGGGCCACAGCAGAAACTATCCCGACTAACAACAAGGCGCCCATCACCACCGGCATGTCTTGCTGGTAAAGGGAATTAAACAGCGAGCGGCTGACGCCCGGCCAGCCCAAGACATCCTCAACGATGACTACTCCGGTGAGCATATAAGGGAAGCTGACGATGAACCGGCTCAACACCGGCAGCAGCGCCGTGCGGGCGGCGTGGCCGTCGCGCACCATCGCTTCCGCCACGCCCTTGGCGCGCGCGGTGGTGATGTAGTCCTCTTGCAGCGTATCCGCCATGCTGGTGCGCATAATGAGCAGGGTTTCCCCAAAGGAGAGCAGAACGTAGGTGATCAAGGCGGACGAAGCTGATTCCATCACGCTCAACGCCCACGGGCCAAAACCCAGGACGTACCAGCTTCCCACGAGCAGGCTGACGAAGAGCAGTAGCTGAATACCGACCGACAGTCGCCAATGAAATTTGCGGGCCAGCAGGCGATTCACCCAGCCCAGGAATAGCCACACAACGACAAAGGTAATCACAATTTTGACCATCACCACCGGCGGGGTCAGAGCCGTGTTCTTCCATATCTTCCCCATAAAGAGTTCTCTACGCCCGCGCTGACCGTAGCGAAACTCGCGGACCATGGACAGATGTTGGGACAGACAGGTGGCGACCAGAAAGCAGAGCCAGGGCGGAAAGGCGGTATAAAAGATCACCGCGCCCAACGACATCCCGCCGGACAGGGTGCGTTTGATCGAGGTGAGCCAGCGATCGGCGGACCCGCTCGGCCAGGCGGCCCAACGGCCCAGCCATTGGCCCAGTTGAAAGGCGATGAGTGTGCCTATGAAGAAGACCAGCAAGGTATAGGGCAGCACATTCCCGAGGACTGTCGTCACCGCCGAGCCATACAAAGACATCCCCAGGTCGCCGTGCGACAAATTCCCCAGCCAGTTCAGGTAGCGCTGCCCCAGCGGCACATTCAGCCCCAGGGATTCTTGGAGCGCGGCGCGTTGTTGCACGCTCAACTGCTCCGAAAATTGCGTTGTAAAGTCGCCGGGGATCATGATCTCCGTGACGAAGAACATGAATGATACAAAGATGAAGAGTGCGATCAGGCTGGATAAGGCGCGTTTTAAGAGATAGTGTGCCATGGCTGTTGTATCTCCTTTTCGTGAAACGTAAAACGTGAAACGTGAAGCTTTCACTGTAAAATCATCACGTTTCACGTTTCACGTTTCGTCAACAAAGTTGCCCTAGACTTTGTAGCACGCTACCATGTGCCCGCCGCCTTTGTCTTCCAGGGGGGGATGGTCGTTGTCGCGGCACTGGTTGTCGGCGCGCGGGCAGCGGTCGTAGAAACGGCAGCGGGCGGGCGGGTCAATGGGTTGCGCGATGCCGCCTTTGATGTCAATGGCCTCGCGTTGGACGCGCGGGTCGGGGATGGGAACGGCAGAAATGAGGGCCTGGGTGTAGGGGTGGAGCGGGTGCGCCAGCAATTCTTCCGTTTCGGTCATTTCCACCAGTTTGCCCAAATACATCACGGCGATGTCCTGGCACATGTAGCGCGCCACTGCCAGGTCGTGGGTGATGTAGAGGTAGCTCACGGCGAACCGGTCGGCCAGCTCCTGCATCAACTGCATCACGCCGATGCGGATGGACACGTCCAGCATTGAGGTCGGCTCATCGGCGACGATGAAGGCCGGGTTGATGATGAGGGCGCGCGCAATCGCCACGCGCTGGCGCTGCCCACCGGAGAGTTCGTGGGGGAAGCGGAACATGAAGGTGTCCGCCGGGGTCAGCCCCACCAGGTCCAGCAAGTTGGCGACGCGCTCCTCGCGCTCGATCAGGTCGCCGATGCCCTGCACGGCCAGCGGCTCCACCACCGTGTCGAAGATCGTCCGGCGCGGGTTGAGCGATTCGTAAGGGTCCTGGAAGATCATCTGCACGCGGCGGCGGAAGGTTTTGAGCTGCGTCCCCTTCACCTCGGCCAGGTCCACTTTTCCCAACTCCATGTCGTTGAGGAAAATGTGCCCGTCGGTGGGATCGTGGAGGCGCGCCAGCATCTTGCCGGTGGTGGTCTTGCCGCAGCCGGATTCTCCCACCAGGCCCAGGGATTTGCCCTTCTGGATGGCGAAGTTTACGTCGTCCACCGCGTAGATGTGACTTTTCGCGCGCCGGAACAGCCCGCCGCCGACAGGGAAATGTTTTTTCAGGGCTTCCACCCGCACCAGGGCGGTATCGGTCATCGTGATGGCTTCTGCGTTCATAGCGCCACCCCCTTCAAAGGATTCCAGCAGGCGATATAGTGGCCGTGGCTTAGATCATTCCGGGTTACGCCATCCATCGGTTGGAAGTCCGGCGTTTTCTCGCGGCAGACGTCCGTCGCATAGGGGCAGCGGGGATGGAAGCGGCAGCCGGGCGGCGGGTTCAGCAGGTC
>JAKQHY010000037.1 GCA_029555965.1 Chloroflexota bacterium
CATTCCTGTGTCACCCAGTAATAGTCGCCATAGCCGGCGGCGGTCAGCGTGGCCAAGAAGGGATTGACGCGCCGCGCCAAGGCCGGCCACACCCGCGCCCACTCCCGATGGGCGAACTTGTCACTCAACTCCTGGGCCGCCGGCACATCCACCAGATGCAGGAAGCGTGACCCCTTGGGCATACTCCCGGTAGTCTTTCAACCGTACGCCCTGCGTGCGCAGAAACCAACTGAAATTGCCCGCGGGGTACAACCGGGTCAGGTGCCCTTTGAAAATTACCCGGTCAAACAGCGTCAACTGTCCTTCACATTGTTCTTGTAAGTGCGCGAAGGTAGTCATCCGTCTCGCCTCCAGTGTGAGTTATTTCGCTCTAACTCCAAAGGGGCGAGTTGACAAGTTTTGGTTGTGGCTATGCCACTTTACGTTTTACGGATCGGATTAGGAGTGTCCCCAATGCCGGTCGGCAAAATTGAGATATTGCTCCCAGTCGTAAGTCGTCACATCGTGCTTGCCGGTGCGGATGTGGTAGGCGATTTTCCCCATCACAGGGCGTTCCAGGTCGGGCATTTCATCTACCGGCAGCCCCTCGACGCCAAATAGCCGGTACACCGGGTTGGCGTGCAGCGCGCCCAGGAATTCGCCGCGCGGGTCGGACCAGCGGTCTTCTTCGGCGCTGGCGACGTACAGCGGGCGCGGCGCGATGAGGGCCAGCAGCATGTGTTGATCCACCGGCAGGGCGTCTTCGTGGTCGTTGTACTGCTTGAAGTTGGTGCAGAACCAGTGCGGGAACCGCTCGTTGATCGCGCGCACGGTCTCCCCGATGCGCCGCCGGGAGAGCGCCGCGCCGCCGCAGCCGGAGTTGTTGGAGATGACGAGGGCGAACCGTTCGTCGGCGGCGCCGGCCCACACCGCCGCTTTCCCCAGGCGGGAGTGCCCCAGCACGGCCACGCGCCTTTCGTCTACGTGGGGGTCCATCTCAAAATAATCCATGATCCGGCTGAGACTCCAGGCCCACGCGCCAAAGGTGGCCCAGGCGTCGCCCGCCGCGTCGTCGCGGGGGAGCAGCGCGTGGACGCCATTGTGGAAGCTGTCATCGAAGTCGGGGTCGCTATCGCCGCAGTAAGCCGTGGCGAGGGCGTAGCCGCGTTTCAGGATGCGCTCCACCGGCCAGCGGGACGCGGCAAGACCGCGTTCGGTATCCTTTGCCGGGCGCGGGGCTAACACTTTGCTGCCTTCCTCCACCGGCGTCCACACCGTCCCCAACGTGATGCCGGGGTCGGGGTGGATGGTGTGATTGCCGAAGAAGTTGAGGCCCAGAAAGGCCGGCACGCGCCCGGTTGCGGCGTTGGGGACGTAGAGGAGCAGGTGTATTTGGGGCGGGGTTTCCGCCATGCCAAAGGTGAGCGTGACTTCTTTCCGCGTCGCCAGACCATTGAGGGCGGCCGTGTCTAGTGTGCCGCCGACTCCCATGGGGATGTCGGCATCGGGTATCCGCCCGTAGACGTGCTGTTCAAACAGCCGCAGAAGCTCCGGGCGGCGGCGCAAGACCCAGGCCGCTGCATCCCGCACCGGTCTGCCGGACAAGTCGGTGAGCGGGTCAGGTAAGGTGTAGGTCGGGATTTTGGTCTCGTCGTAATTGATCATATAGTCCATCAGCTAGTTCTCTTTCCGAGTGTATTTCAAAAGGTAAAGTGACCGTGAAAGTGCTTCCACAGCCGATTTCACTTTCTACGATTACTTGACCGTGCATCAGGGTCGTCAACTGCTTGACCAAAGCCAATCCTAATCCTACCCCGCCATATTCACGGGTCATGGATTCATCCCCCTGACGGAAAGGTTCAAAAAGTCGGGCCTGAGCCGTCTGCCCCATGCCAATTCCAGTGTCAGAGACGGACATGGCCCAGTGATCAGAGTTGGTGCGATACAGGCGCAAGGTCACGCCGCCGGCTTCGGTGAATTTGATCGCATTGCTCAACAGGCTGGAAAGGATTTGTTCAATTTTAATCACGTCGCCGTGGAGCATAGCGGGTAGGTCTTCAGCAACGGCTATGGTCAGGCTCAGGTCTTTGTTGCGCGCCAACGGCTCAAAGGAGGCGTAGGCGCGATCCACCAGGTTTTGGGGCGTGAAGCTAACGATGTTCAGTTTGATTTTGCTGGCAGTAAATTGCGATTGTTGCAGCAACTCGGAGATCAGGATTTCCAGGTTTTGGGCGTGTTGCAGGATTTTCTGGGCTGTGTCACGTTGCGCATGCGACAGTTCTCCCCACGCGCCATATTGCAACATTTCGGTCAGGCCATAAATGGCGGCCAGGGGGGTGCGGAGTTCGTGACTCATGCGGCCGATGAGGCGCGATTTGAACTCGTTGGCCTCTTGGGCTTCTTGCGCCAACTGTTGATTCTCGGCGGCTTTTTTTGCCAGTTCGCGTTCTCCGCGGTACACGCGATCCAACGCCTGATTTGTGCTGCGGGTTGCCAGGTATAACAGGATGGACGATACCACAAAGTTTGCGCTGAGCGTGAACCAGACGCGAAATGGGGTCACCGGCAGGGTCATCATCGGCAGCCGGCCCTGTAACTCACCGAGGTACATACCGTAGCCGGAAATGGTACTGGCTGCCGCAAAGGTGAGCGCCATCTGTCCCCCCAACAGCAGTCCTGCCATCAAAATCACCGAGGTATAGCAGATAAAGTACGGACTGTTGACGCCCCCGGAAATAACGGCCAGAAAGGTCAGCCCGGCCCACAGGAAAATCAGGAAGGCGAGCGCGGCGCTACGGATATGGCCGCGTCGCATCCACAGCCGCGTACCAATCCACGCGGCTAAGAGTACCCCGAAGATGGGCAATACGAGTAGGTTGTGAAATTTAATGAGGGTGACCAGCACAAAAATGAGCGCAATTCCTACAATCCCCAATAGGATGGCGTTGAGTAGCGCGGCCGCTCGGGTTTTGCTCTCGCTCCCCGCAAAGACGGGCGCCGTCCAAAGACATTGTAGCCAGGTTTGGATTATTCCTTGCTCATTATGGGAGGGTGGGTCGCTTGTTTGCATTGTCATCTCTTCATGAAGTGGTAGACCTAACTCACAGTATACAACGGCACTCGTAAGGTGCAAATCGGCGCAAAAACCGCTTTGCAAAGAGGCTTTTGATGCTATGATAGGCTTGACATGGGCTAGAATTTTCGCCTGGGCGGGATCGTTTTTGCCAACCTGGCGAGCCGATTCAGTGGATGGGGAATGTAGAGGATGCAAAAGATCTCACCGGAATGGATTGACGCGCAGCGCCGCTACCTCTATCGCAGCACGGCGGAACGCCGCTTGAAGACGGTGGAAGAGGCACGCGCGTTTGTGGAGGAGGTCGGCTTCTGTCACTTTTGGCCGATCAAAGAGGTGGAACTGCCCAGTCTGTGGGTTGCAGTGGCGGGGGATCGCCCCGTCGCCGATGAACACGACGATCCCGGTCATGTCACATGGGGCTGGAAGGATGGCGCGCTGGGCAAGAAGTGGTGGTACTACGGCAAGCTGCTGCGGCGGCGGGCGACGTTGGTGTCGTTGGAGTTGCTGCCGTCTGTGTATGCTGCCAGTGAAAATTTTGGCGAGCTGACGGACTACATAGACGAATACCGCAGCGGTCAAATCACGGCTGAGGCCAAAGACATCTACGAAGCGCTGCTGGAGAACGGGCCGCTCGACACGGTGCGGCTGCGCAAGGAGGCGCGGATGAGCGCCGACAGCGCCAAGGCCCGCTTCGAGCGCGCGCTGCTGGATTTGCAGGTCGGCCTGAAGGTGATCCCCGTCGGCGTGGCGGAGGTAGGCGCGTGGCGGTACTCTTTTATCTACGAGATTTTGCAACGTCACTTCCCTGATTTGCCGGAACGCGCCCACCGTCTCAGCCGCGCTCAGTCGCAGCAGACGTTGATCCGGAAATATGTAGATAGCGTGGTATGCAGCGACCGCGTTATGATCGGCAAAATCTTCCACGTTCTCCAATGGAGCCATCAGGAATTGAGTACTGCCATTGACGTGCTTTTGCAGCGTGGCGCGCTGCACGAAGTCGCGGTGGAAGGGCAGAAAGCGCCCATGCTGATCATCCCTTCCGCGGTTGAACCGCCTGGAGAAGCAGTATCTCAAACTGGAGGAAAATGGGAAACCGGGGTGATTCTGGGGTGTTAACGATAGGTGTTCAGAAACCAGTACAGGACTTAGGCACATAGGTGGAATTCTACCGCAAAGAACGCAGAGACGCGGAGGCGCAGAGTTTTTTGACTATGCGACTATCCGACTGACGACTACCGGACTATTTTCGAAGGAGATATGATGAAAGCGATTGTGGTTCTATTTGATTCTCTTAGTCGGCGGTTGTTGCCGCCCTATGGCTGTGATTGGGTCCACGCCCCCAATTTTCAGCGACTATCTGAGCGCACGGTGAGGTTTACGAATAACTACGCGGGCAGTATGCCGTGTATGCCGGCTCGCCGCGAGCTGCATACCGGGCGCTATAACTTCCTGCATCGCAGTTGGGGGCCAATCGAGCCTTTTGACGATTCTACGCCGGAAATTCTCAAGGAACATGGCGTCTATACCCACCTTGTCAGCGATCATTATCACTATTGGGAAGAAGGCGGCGCCTCTTATCACACCCGTTATAACACTTGGGAGGCCGTGCGCGGGCAGGAGGGGGATCCGTGGATCGGGCAGGTGGCCGACCCGGAGATTCCCGAATGTGTTGCGCCGCACGCCGGGCCGTTGTGGCGGCAGGACTGGGTCAATCGCGCCTATATGGATCAGGAGGAGCGCCATCCGTTGGCGAGAACGTTTGCGAAGGGCCTGGAGTTTATTCGCAGAAATGTTGACCAGGATACCTGGCTGCTACAGATCGAGTCGTTCGCTCCCCACGAGCCGTACTTTACGCCGCAAGCCTATAAGGACTTGTATCCCCACGCCTATGACGGCCCGCATTTCGACTGGCCGCCCTATCGCCGGGTGCAAGAGACGCCGGAACAGGTGCAACACATGCGTTATGAGCAAGCCGCCCTCGTCAGTATGTGCGACGCTTATCTCGGAAAAGTGCTGGATTTGATGGATGCGTTGGCTATGTGGGACGATACGTTGCTCCTTGTCTGCACCGATCACGGCTTTTTGCTGGGAGAGCACGATTGGTGGGGCAAGTGCGTCCAGCCGTTTTACAGCGAGGTGGCGCATACACCGCTCTTCATGTGGGATCCGCGCACCCAGCGTAAGGGGGAGGTCTGTGACGCGCTGGTGCAGAATATTGATTGGGGGCCGACGTTGTTGGAGTTTTTCAGTGTGCCGCTTACCCCGGATATGCAGGGGATTCCTTTGTCGCACTCGGTTGTGGCCGCCGCGCCGTTGCGCGCCGGCGCGCTTTATGGCGTGCATGGGGGGCATGTCAACGTGACCGATGGACGCTACGTTTACATGCGCGCGCCCGTCACGCCGGAAAACGCGCCACTCTACGAATATACTTTGATGCCCACTCACATGCGGCGCACCTTCGCCGTGGGCGAATTGCAGGACATGCAGTTGGCCGAGCCGTTCTCTTTCACCAAGGACTGCCGCACGCTGAAAATCGCCACGCGCACCGGCTGGAGCAGCGCGTATCACGCCGGCTCCTTGCTCTTCGACCTGGAAACCGACCCGGCCCAGGAGCATCCGCTGGATGATCCGGCGTTGGAGGCGCGTATGACAGCTTTGCTCATCCAGTTATTGCGGGAGAGCGACGCGCCGCCGGAGCAATTTGCGCGTTTGGGGCTGGTCGTGAACTAATGCCCGTTGCCGGCTCGGCCCAGGGTAGGGGCGTTGCTTTGAAGGTAAAACTGCGCTTCCACTCGAACCGGCATCGGGTGCCATTTGATTTTTGACGATGGCATCATCAATAAAGGAGAGGAACGGTTCATGAAAGCAAGAAGGAAAAACCTGGTATTGGCGCTGCTGACAGGGTTCGTTGTAAGCGTGCTTGCTGTCGCGCCACTCGCGGCGACGCCGCTGCCGGCGCCGCCACTCATTCCACCTACTGTCAGTTTGCTCAGTGAGAATTTTGAGCTGCGCAGCTTGGCTGACTGGAATACCGTCGCCGCAGGGGATCTGCATATCCTTGCCACCGGCGGCGTGAATAACTCGGTCGGTTTGGCCGTCTTACCCGATTCAACCGCAAGTTATATCTATCGCAGCGAATTTGCGCGGGTGCAAGAGGGGTATTTGACGTTTTGGTTTAATCCACACAACGTTTCATTGCCGGAGCCGGCGCAGAATGGGTGGCCCCCGGATAGCGCCCTGAATTTGCTGCGCATCGGCAGCGCCACGGGCGATTGGTGGCCGCCTATTGTGGGGCTGTACCTCCGTAAGCCTGCCGGGCAAAGTTATCAGGGTTTCCTGGCGTGGCCCAATGCTTCAGGGTATTTTTACGATTATCAAGCAGGGAAGTTCAATGTAAAAAACGGCTGGCAAAAAATCACGGTTGGGTACAAGATAAACGCGTGGGTAGCGGTGTGGATTGATGATGTCTTGATGGCGCAGTCCGGCGATGTTGTGCATACGGCGCCTGGCGACTTTATTGAGCTGGGTCAGGCGGGGCCGATTGTAGCCGGCTCGCCCAGTGGTTATGTGATTTTCGATGATATTTCTTTCCAGGTGCCGCGGTATGACGATTTGTGGGTGGATGTCTATAATGGCAATGACGCTGCCGATGGCCTGACGGCGGATACCGCTCTACGCACCCTCCAGCGCGCCGCGGATTTGGCGGGGCCGGGAACTACGGTCCACATTTTGCCTGGCGTTTACCGGGAGACGGTCACGCCGGCCATGAGCGGCCTCGCCGGCGCCCCTATTCGTTACGTGGCCGAGAATGGTCCCGGCACGGCCATCCTTCGCGGCTCGACGGCTACGACCGCCTTCCCCTGGACGCCCTTGACCAGCAACACTATTGGCCTGCCGCCCACGGTGAACCCGGCTGACATCTATTACACCGACCTCTCGTCCTGGGGACTGACGGAGTCGCCGCGTTTCGTGTTTGACATCACCACTAATCGGATTCGGCTGCCGGTGGCGCGTGAACCGGATTGGTATATTGCCAGCGAGTGGAAGCAACACGAGCTATGGTGGGCTGCCGATGGCGGATCCAACGCGGCTACATGCGATCCGATCACCAACGCGAATCACAATTGTGATACGGCGTCGCGCTCCCTGACCCGCCTGACCGATATCACGAATGACAGCGAACCGGCGGCTATTGAGCCGGGCAATCTCACCTCCCTGGGCGATCTGACGGGCGGCACCATCGTGGCTCTGGATACCGTTCAGGGGCATTATATCTACCGGCGTAAAATTACGGCGCACAATGTGGCCGCCGGTCGCGTCACAGTGGATCGGAACTGTGAGTACAATTCAGGTTCCGGGGTACCGGGGTTGGGTTGGGGGAGCAAATATTATGTCGAAAACAAACCCTATTTGCTCGATAATCCCGGTGAATGGTGGTACGATGTGGCTACCGGACGCTTATACATGTGGCCGCTCAACTCGGAAAATCCCGCCAATAGAAAATTTGAAATTTTGCGTCTTGACTACGGCTTCAACCTGCGTAACCGTTCCTATATCACCCTGGATGGTCTGTGGTTTGAAAGTTTTAATGCCAGCGCCATTTATCAGGCTAACCAGGATGCCCATCAATCCTATGGGAACACAGTGCGCAACGTGACGATCCGCTATGCCGGTTGGGGGGTGTTTGTGGAGCACACGGTGAGCGCCGCCGCTTCGCGGAAAAATATCACCAAAGACTTTACGATAGAAGATTCGGAAATTGCCTATATTGACAATGAAGCCGTTCATTTTTTGTACTGGTGGGGTAATAACGCGGCAGCCGATTCTTTCACCCATCCGGGAATTGTGAATACGGTCATCCGTAACAACCACATGCATCATCTGGGGTTTCGCTCGGATGGTGACAATTCGACCGGAGCGGCGTTCTTCTTTGCGCAGGATTTCACTTTTGAAGGGAACTACGTGCATCACGTGGCTCATAACGGCGTCCAATTTCTCAGATCGGTCATTCAATCCGGCCGCACCTATGGGTTTACTGCGGATGAAATTAAAACCGGCAGAATTCTCATTAAAGATAACATCTTTGAGAAGGCCTGCCAGTTGGCGACCGACTGCGGCGGTCTGAAAGTATGGGGGCTGCCGCCTGATGGTCATGTGTTTAAGGACATTCTGATTACCGGCAATGTCTTCCGCAGTAATTTTGGCTGGGCTTATGCTGCGGAAAAACGTCAACGCTGGATGGGCGGCGCCGGTAGTATCATCCAGGGGATGGGCGGTTTTGGAGTATATATGGATATGTCCAGTGGCGTTCATGCCTACCGGAATGTCGCCTATAACAATGCGTATGCCGGATACATGTTTTCCGGCGAGTGGCGCGACGGTGAAATCTTGTATCTGAACAATGTTGCTGCCAATAACCTCCACGGCTTTGCTTTTGAGGGGATAGACGACGACACCCACGGCAACGTTAACACCCAGGTTAAGAACAATGTGCTTATCAACAATGAAATGACCGGGATTTCATTCAACTATGCGACCCAGCTCAACAACGTCGCCATTGACTACAATCTATACTACAACAATGGCTGGCGCGCCACTACCACCAGCGGGCTACTCGCCTTATGTGGGACGACTTCATGCGCCACCCAAAAAACCATCGCACAAGTCCGCGCGAATACGCCCTGGGAGGATTCTGGCGCCGGTGGCGACCCGGCTTTCTGGAGTTTTGACTTAGGCGATCACAATCTCTTCAGTAACGCGCGGCCCTCTTTTCACCTCACCGCGCAGAGCGCGCTTGCCATTGATCGGGGGACAGTCTCCTTGCCCGCTTCATTGGCGGGACAAATCAACAATTTTCATCTGGTTGATGCCCGTCGGGGCGCCGCCTTTGATGTGGGGCGTTATGAGGGCGGCTTTACCATCCAGGCGCAGCCGACGGCCAAAGCGATAGACCCTGGTGGAACTGCTACGTATCAGCTCGCGGTGTTGCCGGCCGATTTACCCTATCCCGTGACGGTCACTGTCACTGCCGCCTCACCGGATATACATCTGAGCTTGAGTTCGCCCACCCTGGTTGCGGGTAGTTGCATCACCCTCACGGCCACGCATACCGGCCCCGCCACCACGGCCTGGTATGTCATCGAGGCGACCGGCGCCAATTACTTTAAACAAACGGCTCAAATTCGCCTGCTGGTGGGCGGAGCGCGCACCTATCTGCCGCTGGTGCTCAGAGGTTTTTATTGAGACGCCAGTTCCCCCGGCGCTTGTCGGAATCTTCCCCAATGTTATAATACCGGCAAGCCCCCGTGGTTCAAGCGGATAGAACACAAACCTCCTAAGTTTGCTATCCCGGTTCAAGTCCGGGCGGGGGTACAAGGCCCCAAAGGTTGCAACCTTTAGGGCCTTGTTGTTGTCGCATAGCCTTTTCCCGGCGCCTCAATACGTTAGCCCGAAGCCAAAGGGGAAGAGCGGATCTTCCGAATCGTGCGGCACATCTTCCTTCTGCGCTCGCACCGCATCCATGCTGCGCGGCATCTCGAAAGGGAGCTTGCCCCCGGGACGGTGTTGACCGAAGATGACGTCCAACAACGCATCATCTTCAACGTTGAAGGTTGCCAGCAGGGCCGCGCACTGCGCCGTGATTTCGGGGATGACGGCGCCACGTTCCAGGTAGATGTCTACGATGGTGGGGACAGCGTCCAGCACGCTCAACAGGCGCGCTTTCTCGGTTGCCTCAAAATCCAGATCACCTTGATGGAAGATTCTCTCCAGGACGCCGTTGCCCATCTTGCGCCAGGGTGTGCGCAGGCGCAGAATGGCGAAGTTGGCCTCCGCCGGCGTCGGTACCACGTCGGCATACCGCTGGACGACGGCTTTATCCATATTCTCCACATAGACTTTAGGCCGTCCGGCCAGCGGCAGCGTCTTGCCGGTAACGGTTTCCCCATTCTTGAGCAAAACGACGGATTGGCGCTGCGCCAGTTTGCCCTTTTCGCGGAACTCGTTGTTGCCGCACATGACCTCAGCCGCGTCCTCATCCACATAGGGAGTATCGAATAACCCCAGTTGGAATTTAAGCCGCAGCAGCCGCCGGGCGCTTTCATCAATGCGCGCCTCGCTCACCTGTCCCGTCTTGACCAGCTCCAGGATGCGGTGGGTCTGGTGTTGCCCGCCGAACTGATCTACCCCGGCCTCAAGCGCCTTGCGGAAACGCTCGGTCGGCGTGAGGGCCTCGACGCCCCAGGACGTCGAATCCATAATCTTGAACAGTCCGAACAGTTTGACCGTCTCGCAGATCATCCAGTCGGAGCAAATCACACCGTTGAAGCCGTATTTCTGCCGCAACATTCCCGTGATGATGGCTTTGTTGAACGCCATCCCCACATTCTCCCCGGTCTGATCCATTGGGATGCCGTAATAGGGCATCACCTGTGTCACTTCTGTCTCGGCAAAGGCCCGCTCGAACGGGATCAGATGGTAGGCGAAGTTGTTGCCGGGATAAACTTGCTCCCGTCCATAAGAGAAGTGCGCGTCCAACCCATCTTTTTGGGGGCCGCCGCCGGGGAAGTGCTTGAGCATACACGAAACGCTCTCCTTGCCGCATTTTTCCCCCTGAAAGCCCTGGATGTACGCGACCGTCAATTGTGACGCCAGCTCCGCATCCTCGCCAAACGTGCCGTTGATGCGCGCCCAACGCGGCTCCGTCGCCAGATCGGCCATCGGATGCAGCGCCACGCGGAGACCCACGGCGAGGTATTCCTGCCGCGCAATGTCCCCAAATTCGCGCACCAGGGCCGCGTCGCGGGTGGCCGCCAGCCCCACCGGATCGGGCCACTGCGAGAAGCCCTGCGTAACCACTGCCGCTCCGAGGTTCTTCTGGTAGGAATGGCGTGGGTCGGTGCTGACCGAGACCGGAATTCCCAGGCGGGTGCGCTCGGCCAGCTTCTGCAAGTGATTCGACCAGCGCGCCATTAATCGCGGCGGCGCATCGCTGACGAGGTTGCAGTGGTTGATGTGTCGCCCTGCGACCATTTCGGAGGTGGGGAAGAAACTCGTAAGCTCCGGTTTCTGTTCCACCAATTCCCCTGCGGGCGTGCAGGCGATCATCGGTTGGAACATCAACCCGATTTTCTCTTCCAATGTCATCTGCGCCAGCAGATCCGCGACGCGCGCCTCAACGGGCTGCCGGAAATCTTCGTACACGTCCAACTTGCCATTTTTGTTCAGGTCGCGGAAGCGCAGTCCATCGGCTTCAAGCATCGGCGCTTCCGGCCCTAACTTTGCCAGATTCCGCCGGGACGAAAGCCGAAACTGAAGTCGCGTCGCCAACCATAAACTCCCAAACGCCGCCGTCGCCAGCGTTCCACTGCCCAGTAAAATCGCCAGAATCGTGATCAGAATCTTCATCTTGGTTACCTCATGCCGTTTGCCCTGTGTGCGCCAGCTTGATAATATCCCCCAGCACCCCTGCCGCCGTCACCTCGCGCCCGGCGCCGGGGCCGGCCAACGCCAGGGGCAGCGCATCGTAGCGCGTGGTATGCACCGCGATGTAGTTGGCCGGGCCGCGCAGCGCGCCGAGCGCGCCATCACGTTCTACTGCGGTCAACCCCACTGTGCCGCCTTCCGGGGTCACGCGCGCAACGTAGCGCAGCACTCGACCCGCCGCCTGCGCCGCCGCCACGCGGGCCGCGTAGTCCGCATCCAGCGCGGTCGTCGCCGCCATAAAGTCGGCGACGGCGAGGCCGGCCAGCGCGGCAGTATAGAGCGGCTCGACCGTCAGATCGCCTTCCTCCAGCGGCCAACCGGCGGTGCGCGCCAGGATGAGCGCCTTGCGCGCCACGTCCTTACCGCTGAGGTCGTCGCGCGGGTCCGGCTCTGTGTAGCCGCGCGCGCGCGCCTGGGCCACCGCCTGCGAGTAGAGCACGCCGCGCTCCAACTCCGCGCACAGATACCCCAGCGTGCCGCTGACACAGCCCTCGATTGCCGTGACACGATCGCCGGTGTCCCGCAGATAGTGCAGCGTCTCGATCACCGGCAGCCCTGCGCCCACGGTGACTTCGTAGCGCAGGCGGGGGTGGCTGAGGAACGGGCGCGCTTCCGCCCACGGCCCGGCCAGCGGAATCTTGTTCGCCAGCGCCACACTACAGCCGGCGTCGAGCGCTGCGCGCAGGGTAGGAGTGGTTTTGGGAGAGGCCGTCAGATCGGCGAGAATCGCGCCGGGTTGTAACACCGTGGGCAGGTAGGCCAGGGGGTGTAGATCCGGCAGCGCGGCGAGCGTCCCGCCGCCTTGCGTCGCCGCCAGCGCCGCGTGGAGCGTGGCTTCGGGCAAGCCATCTGCCGCGTAGAGCAGCCCACTCACGTCGGCCACCGCCACGGGAATCAACCGCAGCCCGGCGCGTTCTGCCACCGTCTCCCGCGTTTCAAGAATTTGGCGGAGCAAGGTCCCACCGATATTGCCCAGGCCCAGGAAAATCAAGGGGATAGAATGTGTTTTCTTCATTGATGCATCCTCCGATGGATATTGAATTTGCAAATACTGAGAAGTGAGGCTAAGATTAACATAGAAATGTAAAAGTAGTAGTGGAATGTGCGCGACGCTTTTTTTGCAGGCCCAGCTTGGATACACCTAAGGAGACAGGTCATGAATCGTCCCCTGACACAACCAACTCTCGGCTTCTTGAGCAATGGCTTCTGGCATTTGATGGCAGTAGATTTGTGGCATGGCGTGGTCACGGCGGCGGAGGCGCAGAATGCAAATTTAATTAGTTATTTGGGCAATATGCTCATCCGCCCCGAGGACTCCCGCGATGCCACGCGCGGCCCTTACAATGTGCTTTACCAGTTGATTGATTCCCGCCGCCTGGATGGCTTAATTATCTGGCATGAGGCATTGTGTACCTATCGCAACGCTTCCGAAATGGCCGCGTTTTACGCGCAATTGCCCGCGCTCCCTACGATTGCCATTGGCAATGCGCCCACTTTGCCGCACGTTCTCCTGGATTTCGAGAGTGGTATGGCGCGCATCATCACCCACCTCATCGAAGATCACGGGTATTTGCGCATCGCCTATGTGGGGGGGCCAAGCAACAATCCCAGCGCGCTGAGTCGCTATAAGGGGTACGTCGCGGCGTTGGCAGCCAATGATGTCTCGCTGGATCCCAGCTTGCTCTTGCCTGAGGAGTTGGCCGATTGGGGACAGCAATGGCCGCGACGGCAAGGGCCGTGGTTGCGCGACTTGATGGCGCGCACGCAAGGCGATCCCAAGCAGCGTATCCATGCGATCGCGTGCGTCAGCGATGATATTGCTAATCGGGTGATCAGCGATCTCCAGGGCATGGGGTATTACGTTCCTGATGACATCGCCGTCGTTGGTTTTGACGATTATGGACATCGGGGCTTCGCCCTGTCTTCGGTGGCCCTGACTACCGCGCCCTTGGGGTTAAAACCCTTGGGCCAGCGCGCCGTAGATTTGATGATCGCTCATTTGCGGGACGGGGCGCCGTTGCCGGCGGAAACGTACATCACCACACCGGTGTTGATCCGGCGTTCGTGTGGTTGTTTTCCTGGCCTGCGCCGCTCCCAAGCGCCTATCGAAGAAACGCCAACTCTCGCACGGGTCACGCCGGACCAACGTGGCCTGGAAGCTGAATTGCAGGCGGCGTTGTATGTGTCGCCGGATACGTTGCCTGCGGATTGGGCGGCCCAGTTATTGGCGGCGGCGGTGGCTTCGCTGGCTTATGACGCCGATATTGTTCACGCTCCGCTGTTGTCGGTGTTGGACCGCCTGTTGCAGGCGTTTATCCGGGGCAGTGATGAAGTCGAGGCCTGGCTGGCGGTATTGAATTTGCTCCGTAATCAGTTGAGCGCTTATGCTGTCACGCCGCAGCAACAGATGTTCATTGAGACGCTGGGACATTATGCCCAAACCTTGCTCAATGCTACCGCTCAGCAAATTCACATGCGCGAGTTGTATCGCGTTGAGCAATGGGCGGTTGGCGTCCAGAACGATGGTATGGAATTGATTGTTTCCCGTTCCTTGTCGGAACTGTCCACCCTGCTGTCCGAGCGCGCGACTCGTCGGCGCATCCCCAACTGTTATATGGCTTTGTATGCAGACCCCCAACAGCCGACGGGTGAAGCGATTCTCCATCTGGCCTATGACAACCAACAGTTTGCGACGTTGCCGCCGGACGGCCTGCGCTTTTCGGCGTCGCTTTTGATACCGGATGTGTATTTGCCCATGCAACGGCCTTACAACCTGGTCTTGCAATCGCTGCATGACGAGGATGGTTACTTGGGCTTTTTGCTGTTGGGCAATTCTGCCCAGGGTCAGAATCCCATTGAGCGGGATATGCTGGCGCGTACCTGTGAAATCCTGCGCAATGGGTTGGTGCGTGGGCTACACAATATCCGGATTTTGACGCAGCAAAAAGAGGCGGAAATCGCTTTGGGCGCGCGCGCGCAGGAGTTAGAGGCCGCTAATGCGCGGGCCGAGGAGGCGCGGCTGGCAATGGAGCGGGCTAACGCGGCGTTGGAACAGCGCGCGCAAGAGCTAGGGTACGCGAAGGATAACGCCGAATTGGAACAGCAGCAGGCCGAGGAAGCGCGCCGCGCGTCAGAGGAGGCGCGCCGCGTCGCCGAAGAAGCCCGCGAAGCCGCCGAGCAAGCGCAGCGGCGCTTGCACAATGCGAACAGCGCGTTGGAAGCGCAGATGTGGCATACACGCGGCATCGCTTTGCTCAACGAGAAACTGCGCGGGGAGCAGGACGTTCATCAATTGGCCGACAACGTGATGCAGCACCTATGTCAATATCTCAACATTCACACCGGGATTCTCTATGTGCGCGAGGAGGAGCAATTGACGCTTGCCGGCGGCTATGCATACGCGCGCAGCCGCGCCGTGCCCCAAATGCCGGTGGGCGATTATTTATTAGGACAGGCCATCTACGCCCGGCAGCCTATCACCCTCACCGATGTGCCGCCCAATTATGCGACCGTAGTCTCCGGCCTGGGCCAGGCCACCCCACAAACCCTGCTGATTCAACCCCTGGTGTATGAAGGCGAGGCCATTGGCGTGTTGGAACTGGGGATGCTCATGTTGCCCACGGAATCTCAGATGAACTTTCTCAACACTGCGCTGGAAAGCATCGCGATCGCGTTCAATACCGCGCGGGCGCGGGCGCGGATCAACACTTTACTGATACAGACCCGCCGGCAAGCGGAGGAGCTGCAACACCAGAGTGAGGAATTGCGCGTCGCCAACGAGGAATTGGAGGCGCAGACGCAAAGCCTACGCACCTCCGAGGCGCGACTGCGCGCGCAACAAGAGCAGCTTGCCACGGCGAATAAAGAACTAGAAGAAAAGCAGGCAGAGCTGGATCGCCATAATCGCGCCCTGGAGGTGGCGCAAAAGGAACTGGAGCGACGGGCCGCCGAATTGGCCCAGGCCAGCCAATATAAATCGGAATTTTTGGCGAATATGTCCCACGAATTGCGCACGCCTTTGAACAGCCTTCTTATCCTCTCCCGGATGCTGGCCGAAAATGAAGCGGGTAATCTTTTGGAAGATCAGGTTGAGTCGGCGAAAATTATCCATCGCAGCGGGAGTGACTTGTTGGACCTGATTAACGAAATCCTTGATTTGTCCAAGGTCGAGGCCGGCAAGATGGAATTTCACTTTGCGCCCATGTATTTAACCGATTTGGTCAACCTTGTGCAAACGCATTTTGCGCACGTGGCCGCCGAAAAAGGGCTCGAATTCACGGCCACTTGCGACGCGGACCTCCCTGACATTATCACCAGTGACATGAAGCGCGTGGCTCAGATAGTCAAAAACTTGCTCTCCAACGCCTTCAAATTCACGCATACCGGCAGCGTCGCCCTGCATATCGGGCGACCGGACAAAGACGCCGTCGGGGCGCTGTCCGATGGCGCTATGATTGCGTTCAGCGTGCGCGATACCGGCATTGGGATGACGCCGGAACAACAACAACGGTTATTCCAGGCCTTTCAGCAGGCCGATGGCAGCACCAGCCGCAAATATGGCGGCACGGGTCTGGGGTTGAGCATCTCGCGGGAATTGGCCCGCCGGCTTGGCGGCGAAATTGAGGCACAAAGCACCTATGGGGTCGGCAGCACCTTCACGCTCTATCTACCTGAGACCAGCGTTGCCGCGTTGGATGTTGACGAGGCCGCAGCGGAAATGGACAGCCCGGCAGGAGGTGAGGCGCAGCCCGCGACAAGCAATCAACGGCGGGCCACGGCCAACACGAAACCTACCTCCCGCCGGCGGAAATCGAGTGCGGCCCATGCGACACTGTCCTCTGCTACCGCGTCAACGCCATTCCCTATGGATGATCGCGACACACTGCAATCCGGTGATCGGGTATTACTCATCGTCGAGGATGACGCCAACTTTGCCAAAGTCGTGCGCGACTATGCGCACCGCAAGGAGTTTAAATGTCTGCTGGCCGGCGATGGCAAGATCGGGTTGGCGCTGGCGCGGGAAAAACGTCCCGACGCTATCATCCTCGATTTGAACTTGCCTCAGCTTAACGGCTGGGCGGTTCTCGACCGATTAAAAGAAGACCCTGCCACGCGCCACATTCCGGTTCACATTATGTCGGTCGAAGATGAGACGCTGGATGCCTATCGTCATGGCGCCATTGGATTTCTCTCCAAGCCGGTTAGCCCGGAGGCGTTGGAGGCTTCGTTTACCAAGATGGAGCATTTCATCGCGCGCCACATCAAAACCCTCCTCCTGGTCGAGGATGATACTCACCTGCGGGCCAGTGTGAAGAAGCTGCTCGCCGGTGAGGATGTTGAGATTCACGAAGTGGGGACCGGCGGCGCTGCCCTGACGATGTTGCGCGAACGTGGCCTGGCGGAGCCCTTGGACTGTATGATTCTCGACCTTAACCTGCCTGACATGTCGGGGTTTGATTTATTGACCCACTTGGGAGCCGACACCCAGATTGCGCGCTGCCCGATTATTGTTTACACCGGGCGCGAGTTGAGTCAGGAGGAGACTGAGATGCTGCGCCAACATGCCGACAGCATCGTGGTCAAGGGCGTGAAATCGCCGGAACGCTTGCTGGATGAGACCGCGCTCTTTCTGCATCGCGTCGTTGCCGATTTGCCGTCGGAGAAGCAGTCCGCCCTCCGGCAGCCGCGCTCGCCGGAGCTGACCTTGAAGGGCAAACGCCTGCTGTTGGTGGATGATGATGTGCGCAACACCTTCGCGCTGTCCAAGGTGTTGAACGAAAAAGGGTTGTGCATTCAAATCGCCCCTAATGGCAAGCGCGCTCTGGAGATCTTATCAGAACAAACCGGGATTGACTTGATTCTGATGGACATCATGATGCCGGATATGGACGGCTACGAGACGATCCGCCAGATTCGCGCCCAAAAACGACTGCCTAGTCTGCCCATCATCGCGTTGACGGCCAAGGCGATGGTGGGCGACCAGGAGAAGTGCCTGGAAGCCGGCGCTAACGATTACCTGTCCAAACCCATTGACCTGGATAAGTTGTTTTCGCTGTTGCGGGTGTGGTTGGCCTCGTAGCTTTGCTATGACTGTGTTTTAGAAGAGAAATGTGTTATGGGTAATAAGGGATAAGTCCCCGCTTGTCTCTTGCTCATGCCCCCTCATTTTTGAACACTACACAAGGAGCTATTTGTGACACCTGAACCACGTATTTTAATCGTCTTTTATACCTCGTCCGGCAACACCCAAAAGGTAGCCGAGGCCATGGCGACGGCGTTGTCCGCCGATTGGGAGAAATTGCGGATGCTGAAACCACTGGAGGCCAACATTCATGGCAAAAGCGTGGGCAACTTTATCAACATCATGCGCGCGGGAATGCACGCGCGGGGCGGGCACAAGGCCGACATCCAGCCGTTGACGCACCATCCCGCCGACTATGATCTGGTCATTATTGGCACGCCGGTTTATGGCGGGTGCCTGCCCGCGCCCGTGCGTGCTTTCTGTGAGCAGTACGGCGCGCAGCTCAAGACAACGGCCTTCTTCTGCACCGGCGAATCCCTGACGAATGAGCTGGTGTTTGAATTGCTGCAACAGGCGTCCGGCAAGACGCCAAAGGCCACGTATGCCTTCCACGCGCCGCAGATCCTGACGGGGAAGTTTCTGCCGCAGGTGGCGGAGTTTGTGGGGCAGGTTATGAAGTGAGGGGGCGCCGATTTTGAAGGTTGCATATAG
Organism: Chloroflexota bacterium; assembly: GCA_029555965.1. Lineage (GTDB taxonomy): Bacteria > Chloroflexota > Anaerolineae > B4-G1 > SLSP01 > JAKQHY01. The sequence continues at coordinate 18,273 of JAKQHY010000037.1, forward strand.
CATGATAGGAATCATACTTGATGGTAACGTTGCGTGTGTTGCCCTCGTTTTGCATGAGTTTTGTTTTGTATCAGGAGAGAGATGAATAATTTCTTGATGCCCCCAGGTATTCCCGGAGAACTCCGCCAACAGCTTAGAACGGTTTTGTCGGCGTTTGAAATTTTCAGGAGTGACGCACGCCTGGAAGCTATTTTTATCGATCAAAGACTCTATCCCTGGCGCAATGTTGTGCCACAGGGGGGGAGCGTGGATGATCGGGTGGCACAGTTGATCGGTTTCCTCTATGATAAATACGATATCAGGGGCCAAAACGCCCTGGTGTTGTTCGTCAAGGTGCTATCTGAGGAAATCCATCCAAACGACCACCGACGACTTCAATTAGAAACCCTGGCCCGGCAGTTAGAGTCGGTCTTTCTGCCACCGATGGACAATCCCTTGCCCGTAGAGGGGGTATCTTTTCCTTTTACAAATCGTGAGGAGGAGATCCGTCAGTTATCAAGCCCTTACGCGCCGCCTTACGCCCTCGTGGATGCTCCAGCCGGTTATGGTAAAACAGAACTTTTGAAAAGATTAGCCAGCGAGTTTAAAGCCCGAAATTGGTTGTGCGCATATGTTAAAGTTGCCAAGTTCAACGAGTTGAGCGAGTTGGTTCACACTTTAGCCGACATCTTGAGTGTGACACGTTATATGGATACCCAGTTGCCGGTTGCACAGCGTCTGGGTAGCGCTTTAAATCGGTATTGGCAAGATTTGATAGAAATGGGCAGAACGCATGAGGGCATTGCCTTGTTGATAGATTTCGATAAGAGACCAGAGTTGAAGTTAGTCTCGCTGGTGGTGAATGAGCTGATCCCGGCCATCCGTGACAGTTTAAACCTATTGCGAGTCTTTGATGGTCGGGGTTTTCGCGTGGTAATTGCGGGGCGCTATTTAGCTTCTAGCCCGGAGATACAAACGGATAAAATTCCCTTATCCCATCCTTATCTTTTGAAGCCATTTGATTTTAAGGTCATTCGAGGTTCGGTCGAGGGATATTTAAGAAATCTACACCCAATTGAGACTTTGCAAGTGGCGGCTTATGCATTTTATCTCACAGGTGGACACCCTGGGTGCATTGCGCAAATTGTCGAGAGATATTTACACGCCGGGTTGCCACTGAATGTTTTTCTCGATGTGCATAAAGAGGAAGTCGCCGCGATTATAGATGGTGCCGTCGTTGGAATCTTGAGAGAACTTCCTGAAAAATATGCTTATCTTCATGACGAGCGCAATATCATTAAACGCCTCAGTATATTCCGTTATTTGGACTCCGCCATTCTGGAAGAAACCGTTTGCGTCGAAAACGTGACCGAGGTGGCGGATGGTTATGCCTTGGGGGACGAACTGGTGCATACCTATTTGTTCCACCGTGATGCGGGGCTGATCCGCGACGATATTGTGCGCCGTTTGCTGGCAATTCAGTGGCGTAATGAACGTCCTGCTGAGTTTGTCACCGCGTGTTGCTACACTCAGGAGATTTGTGCTCACTGTATTCTGGAATCCCCACGCCAACCAGAGCAATGGGCTGTTGAGTATCTTTTTCAATCATTACAACACCATGCCACCAGTGTTGCCGATGCGAATAAAAGAAGTGAGATCGCCCGAACGTTTTTTGAGGAAGTGGTTCCAGGTATGCTACAGGAATTCATCCAAATAAAATATCCCGAATCTTTGCGTGACAAACGCGATTTGTTATTAGGCCGATTAAAGCCCACAAGGCAGTTCGATTACGATTGGGAATTTGAATTCACTGTCAATTACTATTTGCGTCAATCTCATTATACAGACGGGCCTTATCAAAGATTAATAGAACAAATTGAAGAATATTTCAGACATATTCACAAATAAGTGTACCTTTTAATGGTTGGCGGAAAATTCTAAGGCAGGGGCGCTGTTTTTAACTATTTGATGATAAGATTAACAACCATCAGACTGGTTTTGGAAAAGGAGGTAGGTGATGGCACAACCGGTTCCATTCATAGGACGTGAAGAAGAATTAGCCTGTATCGATCAGGCCATTGGCGAGTGGGGGACACGCCAGATCATTTGTATCCAGGGGGAAGGGGGGGTTGGGAAAACGCGCTTGCTTCAGGAAGTGCGTGAACGTTATTTGCGTGCTAAACCACTACTTGCTGAAGATAAAGCGCATCAGGATATTACTGTGGTCGTCGTTAATGAATTTCTTCAGACAGGATGGGGGCAAAACTTCAGTCGCGGGATAAAAACGATGGCTGAAGAACTTAATGTGCAACTTATTGAGAAGGATGCCCATTTCAATATTGGGCAGATGGCAGTTGATTTGGAAACAGTGATAGACCAGTCGCCGGATGTCATCATTGTTCGGTTAGGCACTGATGAAAAATTGCGTCCGGCCATTGAACGTGCGATCAGGTGCGGTATCAAAGTATTGACTCTGGATAACTTTTTACCCAATGTAAATGGGCTAACTTCTCGGGTAGTCACCAATGAGGATGAGGGGGCAGCCATATTGTTTGAAATGATGGCGAGCGCTATACAATTCCAGGGGACAGTGGCCGCATTATTGGCTAAAGGCGGCGTCATGCAGCAACGGCGGCTGAATGTTGTCAATAGCCTATTGCCCCGACACCCCGATATAGCTCTTGTTGTTGAGCATATTCCTCTGGATAGCAATATGGAGAACACCGCCTACGAACGTGTTCTCGATTTGTTACAGACGCATCCTGAATTGAAAGCTTTGTGGGTGACCTGGGACCAGTTGACTCGTGGCGCGTTGCGTGCTTTGTGGGCCGCACAGCGCACTGATATATTGATGTATAGTTTTGATTTATCCGATTTGGATACTGAACTGATGTTGCAGGCCGGTAGTCCATGGTATGCTACTCTTGCAGCCACTCCTGTAGAAATTGGGCGCGTATTGATACGCCTCGCGGTCAATGTCGTCAACGGAGAAGAAATTCAGCGCTATTTTTCAGTCCCATTGCAATTGATAACTCAGGAGGCGTTGCAGAAAGCGGTAGCTGCGAATAAACCATGGTGGAACGAATCTGAAATTGGGTGGACGCCGTTACTGCGCACCCGAGTGCAAAAATTGCACCCCATACAAAAAACTCTGGTCACTGAACCCATCGATTTAGACAATCACTTGTACTATACGCCTCAGAATTTGGGCTATAAAATTGCGGAATCGGTCAATGAAGCCGCATTTACTTCTTACTTGCGCGAACTACAAGATTATTACAGAATCGAAAAAAGTGGAATTAGTTCTGAGAAAGTCGCTCAGGAACAGAAAGAAGTTGCGCGAAGATTCCTAGAATGTTTCAACGAAGTTACCGGTCAACAGCGCGTGGCACTCTTATTTGACACGGTTGAAGCTATATCCAATATGGATATATTGAAATACGTTCTGGAGCTTTCCCAACGTATTAACAACATTGTGTTGGTGTTAGCTGGACGACCCGAGGCCAAATGGGAGGTGCTGTCGCCTTATTTCGGCTCTATGGTTCGAACTATCACATTGGAGCCTTTAGGGGAGGAAGCTAGTGAGCAGTATTTACAAAGAAAACAGGATAATCTCCGAGTCATACTGGAGCCTGAGTTATCCCAAAAACTACTTTTGCTGGCTCATGGTCGGCCTATTTTAATTGATTTAGCCGTCGAGTGGCTGGCGCGTAACATTCCTTTACCATGGTTAACCGAAATTACCCTGAAGGAATTAAGCTCACTCTCCTCAGATGAACTTAAGAAAAAGCAACAAGAGTTTGAAAGCCAATTGGTCCAACATATTAGAGAGACGCGAGGGACGCTTGACTGGTTAGTCCTCATGTTGGCACGGGTTTATCCTCTCGATAAACAGATGGTAATAGAATTACTACACTTATCAGAAGATGCCGCGAGTATACTCTTGGAGGAGGCACGAGCCTATGTCTACATCAAATCTTTGCCGGACGGCCGGGTTACATTGCATGACGAAATGCGCCGGATGATCAATACGTATGCATGGCCCGCAATAGATCTATCTGAAGAACGTAGACGACGAGACAGTGGGTTAATCGCGCAATATTTTGCGGCTCAGGTGCAACAGCTACAACCACGGATCAATGCCTTAAAACAATCCAACGAGATCGCCATCACCTTGGAGAATGATTTGTGGTTGGCGCAGCGTGAAAGGTTGGATCACTTGTTGTTCTGTAGTATCCCCGAGGGGGTCAATCTCTTCATTGAAGTATTTGATGCGGCAACTGACTCTTATGATATTCAAGAAAGATCCATCTTAATGGATGTGATAGAAAAATACATTGGCGAAATTCCACCCGATGCGGTCTATCAGGTTCAAGTTCGCAGAATTCGCCATCTGCGCGATTATGGAGATTATATTCAGGCCCAACAGATAGCCGATGAAATATTGCAAGACAGTGCCCTGGCACTTGATCGTAAATTGGATATTTTGACGTTAAAAGCAAGCTGTCATGAGCGATTGGGCGCGTTTAACGACGCTGCCGGGGCGTTGCGTAAGGCATTGAGTATTTGTCAAACCACGGTTGATTTCAAGCGTTGGCAGGGAGCGATCTTGAATTCTCTTGGACGGGTTAATCGCGCCGCCGGTCATAGTAACGAAGCAGAAAAATATTATCAGGAGGCCTTGAGAATCGCCGAGGATAAAATACAAATTGCGGCTGCGCTGAACAATATAGGACATTTGTGCTCGGAACAGGGCCGTTACCGTAGCGCATTGAGTTATTGTAGCAAAGCACTTTGCATCTACCAGCAGGAAAACAAAAGGCTTCAAGAGGGTGCCACATTCACTACGATTGGCGAGATTTATCGCAATTGGGGAAAATATAAAGAGGCTTTAGAGCATTACAATCAGGCTTTACAGATCTTTCAGCCTGAAGGCGACCCTTTTTGGCTAACCCGCACATACGCTTACCTGGGGGCCACCTATCGCCTGGCGGGTGAGCTGGAGCTGGCCGAAAATCTTCTCAAACGTAGTATTGCGCAAGATGAAAAAGCTCTGCATTCCTGGGTTTACCATGTTTTAGGATGTGTCTATCTCAATCTGGACAATTACGATGAAGCTATACGCTGTTTTAACGTCAGTGAACAACTCGGAGTGGAATTCCATGATATCCGCAGCCACATTAACAATTTAGTAGGCTTTGCCGAGTTGTACTATGAGCAATGGGTAAAAAGCAAAGATGCCACTATCGCCCAGCAGATTCAGGATAAGGCTGCGACCTTAGAAGCGGTGTTAAATCAGGGATATAATTTTCCGCATCATCAGGCGCGGATGCAGCGGGTGCTGGCTAATTTGAATTTCGATATGGCAAATTATGAGGCGGCATTGCCCATTTATGCGGAAGCTTACGCGAAATTGGGAATTCGCACCGCGGGGTATGCTATCAATTCAGATTTCTTTCAGGAGCTGGATACCCTGGCGGAGCGTATGCGCTTTCTAGCCCGTATTGATCCAGAGAAGGCCAGAGCATGGTGCGCTGCATTGCGGAAATATTGGTCGGATAGCCAGCGTGAAATCATGCGGCGCGATGAACTTGAAAGTTTACTGGATATTCTGGAAATAGAACTGAATTTTCCTTTTGCCCAAACCCAGGATGACGCTAATGTTTAATCAGAATCTTCTTAACAACCATACGGCTATGGGACAATGTGATTGTGATTGTGACTGTGCCTGTGCCATTGCACTTCCCAATGATTGGTTTATTGCATCTGAAGAGGCCGTGCCCTCTATACCGGTTGACTGCCCCTTCCTCCTCGCTGCCTGGCTGCACCTCACCGATCGCTGTAACCTTCGCTGTGACTATTGTTACACCGCGCACACTGCCGCTGATATGTCGCTCCCCCTCGGGCGCGCTGCAATTGATGCCACTTTCCGTTCGGCTGTGACGCATAGCTACCGCGCTGTCAAGCTCAAGTATGCGGGTGGGGAGCCGTTGTTGCGTTTCCCCCTCGCGCTGGAATTGCATCGCTACGCTCAGACGCTCGCGGAGAAGCACGGTATCATTCTGGATGGCATCGTTTTGAGCAATGGAACGCTGCTTACGGCGGAGATGGTTGAGCAGATGCAGACCACTGGCCTGCGGTTAATGATTTCGTTGGATGGCATTGGCGCAACGCACGATTGCCAGCGGCGCTACGCCGATGGGCGCGGTTCCTTCGCAGAGGTTGTTCGGGCCATAGAAATGGCGCAGGTAGGTGGGTTGACGCCCAATATTTCCATTACGATCAGTGGACGCAGTATTGAAGGGCTGCCGGAAGTTGTTGCCTGGGTACTGGATCGTGATTTGCCCTTCAGTCTAAATTTCTATCGCGAGTACAGCTGCGCAGCTTGCCATACTGACCTGAGCCTGGAAAATGAGCGTATGATTGCGGGGATGCTATCTGCATACAAGCTAATTGAGGGTAATCTTCCCCACCGCAGCTTGTTGGCTTCCCTGGCAGATCGCGCCAATCTCGCCGCGCCGCATTTGCGGACATGTAGTGCCGGACAAAGCTATCTTGTTTTTGATACGCAAGGCCGCATCTCAAAGTGCCAAATGGATATGGCGTACCCCGTGACGGATTGCCACGATCCTGACCCCTTGGGGACTCTCCGCTCTAGCACGTTGGGTCTACAAAGTCCGACGGTAGACGAGAAAGAAGAATGTCGGGAGTGCCAATGGCGCTATGCCTGTGGAGGCGGATGTCCTCTGCAAGCGCATCGCGCCACCGGGCGGTACGATGGCAAATCTCCCTATTGTGCTATCTACAAAGTCCTATATCCTGAAGTTGTTCGTCTCGAAAAGTTGCGGTTGTTGAAATACGCCGAATAGTTTCAGAAACGATACACAACGCCCCAGAAATTTACTCTGGGGCGTTGCTTATACACACCCGGTTTCCAGTATCCAGTTTATAGTACACCATACATTCCCGACGCACCCCCGCCGTGTATTGGACTCTCATACCGTGTGTTCGGTGAAAGTAAGTACTCTGACGCAAATCCCAGTCGCGCGTCGCACATCTTTATCCCCGCAATATAGGCAGGACTGCGCGATGGCTGATGTCGTGGACGTGCGTCTATGGGTTGTTATCTTTCGTCAAAATGCTTCAAGCCCATGTTGCGGATTTGCGCGATGTGATAGGTGTCGTGGGTGGTCATCCAGGCGATGGTTTCGGCCCAGGTGCAGCCAAACACCATTTTCTCACTGAGTTTTTCTGTCGGGAAAGTGCGCAGCGCGGCCACGTAGGTGTCGTGGATGCTATCCATCATGGCGAGCATGGCTTCCCAGGCGGCTTGCGTGGGAGCTTCCGGCAGGGGCGCCCAGTCGGCTTTGGGGGGGTAGGGGTAGTCCGGCAGCTCGGGCGCGTTCATCACCGCCGCCAGCTCATATTTCCAGTACAGCAGGTGCAGCACAATGCCCCACACCGAATAACCCTCGTAGGTGGCGGTGGACGTGACTTCCGCCAGTGTCAGGCCGTCGAGCATCTTCCGCAACGACGGGCCGTTGAACGATCCGCCGTGGTATTCTTTCTCCGTCGTCTCAATGATCACTGCTAAATATTCGTTCATGGTTTCCTCCTTATGTCGAAAGTGTGTTAAGATTTTTCTCTTTCATCAGCAGATTTAGCAGATTAAGCAGATTTCTGTTGATTGATACCGACAATCTGCTAAATCTGCTTAATCTGCTGACAAAAAAGTTATGCTTTTGTCTTGCTGAAAATGCGCTGGATGCGCGCCATGTCGAACTTTTCCGTCCGGTCGTAGTTGTAGATGCCATTTTGCTCCTGCTCCACGTCCGTCAGTTGGGTGTAGCAGTAGCCGACGATGTGATCGAAGCCGAGGATCACGTCCGTCAGTCCTTCCAGGCGCGTATAGAATTCTTCGAGCGTCTGCGGCGCGTCGCCGTAGCCCCAGGAGTTTTCGGCGTAGACCCGCTCCGCGCTGGGAATCCACTTGATGCCGCCGTACTCGTCCACGAGGTAAGGCTGGCCGGCATAGGGCGCTTCGCGGTCGGGGAAGTTGCGGAAGGGGCCGTGTTCTGGCAATGGCGTCAACTCTTTCCGCAAGAGGGCCGGGTCTTGCTGATAGTTGTGGACCGTCCACAGGTCGGTGTCCACGTGGACGTAGCCGCTGGCGTCGTTGACCGGGCGCGTGGCGTCGAGGTCGCGCGTGAGTTGCGCTGCGTCGCTGTGCAGGCGATAGTGTTGCCGCGTGTCGCCCACGTCGCGCGTCTCGTTGAAGGGCGTCCAGGTGATGATGGACGGGTGATTACGGTCGCGCACCACGATTTCGCGCCATTCCGCCAGGAAGTTGCGCGCGCTGACCACGTCCTTCACGTCCATCCCCCAGCTCGACGACTCGCCCCAGGTCAGGTAACCGAGCTTATCTGCCCAATAGTGGAAGCGTTCCTCGAAGACTTTCTGGTGCAGCCGCGCGCCGTTGAAGCCCGCTGCCAACGAGAGTTCGATGTCGCGCTTGAGCGCTTCGTCGTTGGGCGCGGTCCAGATGCCATCGGGGTAGAAGCCTTGGTCGAGCACGAGGCGCAGGTAGATCGGCTCGTTGTTGAGGAAAACGCGGTTGCCCTCAATGCGGACTTTCCGCAGCCCGGCGTAGCTCGTCACCGTATCCACCACCGTGCCGCCGTCTAACACTTCAAACACAAGGTCGTACAGGAACGGCGATGCTGGCGACCACAGTTTCGGCGCGGCAACCGGCAGGATGACGGAGATGCCGTTGGCGGCGACGCTCTCGGCCTGGCTGATGACCACATCGTTCACTTTCAGCGTGGCGCGGAAGCGCAGCCCTGCCTTGAGCGCGTAGAAACGCGGCGCGACGATGAAACGCGCGCCGTCCACGTCGGGCGTGATCTGCACGTCACGCAGGCCGTACTCCGCCACTGCTTCCATCCACACCGTCTGCCAGATGCCGGTAGTGCGCGTGTAATGGCAGCCGCGCGACCTGAAGTCCGGGCATTGCTTGCCACCAGGCTGTTGCCCGGAGCGCACATCGTCGCGCACGTAGACGACCAGGTTGTGCGTCGCGCCTGCCTGGACGTAGCGCGTGATGTCGTAGCTGAACGATGCCGTCCCGCCCCAGTGCCGTCCCACTGATTTCCCGTCAATGAAGACCTCACTCTCGTAGTCCACCGCGCCGAAGTGCAGGAGGATGCGCCGTCCAGCCCACGCTGCCGGAATTGTCAGCTCACGGTGATACCATAGCATCTCGATGAAATCCTTGTGGTTGACGCCCGACAGCAAGCTCTCCGGGCAGAAGGGGACGAGAATCTCACCCTGGAAGCCCTCGCTCTCCGCAAATCCATTCTGCTTCCCGGACTTGCCGAAGTCAAACGTGTATGTCCACGGGCCGTTCAAATTCACCCACGCCTCGCGCACGAACTGCGGGCGGGGATATTCGGGTCGGGGTTGTGTTGTCATTGTGTCTCCTCAGTAGAAATGGGAAATGAGTAATGGGAAATGGGGAATGAGTAATGAGTAATGAATTGCTTCACTCATTACTCATTTCTCATTACTGCTTACTTCAGGTGCGGCCCCTGCCAGCTTTCCGGCGTGTATTGGTGCAACTCGATCCGGTTGCCGTCTGGGTCGGTGATCCACGCCTGGTAGCTCTGGTCACGGCCCAGTTTGATCGGGCCGACTTCGATGCCGCGCGCCTGCAAGGTCTGCACGGTGGCCTCAAGGTTGTCCACTTCCAGGCAGATGTGGCGGAACGATTGCCCCTCCGCCGGCGCGGCCAACTGGCCTTCAAACAATTCGATGAAATTGCGCCCGCCGACGTGCAGGTAAATCCCGAAGCGCCGCCCTTCCTCGTTGGTGAAGTCGAAGGCTGGCTTCAACCCCAGGCCATCCCGATAAAACTGCAACGCGCGTTCCAAATCACTGACGGTGAAACATGCGTGAGCCAGGTTGGTGATCATAAGCGTCTCCTTGAGTTGTTAAAATAGGAGGCAAGAGGCAAGAGGCAGGATGTGAGATTCTTGCTTCTTGCTTCTTGCCTCTTATTCCATTGGATACTTCAATCCCCACTGCGCCCGGATCGCGTCGAGGGTCTGCATCAGTTGCAGCGTCTCGTCTAGCGGCATGACGGTACTTTCGCGCTGCCCGGCGCGCAGGCAAGCCATCACGGCGGCGGCCTCGTAGTTGTAGCCGTTGCCCTCCATCGGGCAGGCGATGACCTCGTCTGGTTCCGGGATAGGAGAGCGGTAGAGTGAGAACGTCGTGCCGCGCCACCAGGGAGCGTGCAGGCGGATGCGCGCCTCCGTCCCGAAGATCGAGGCCTCATGGTGCGTGGTGCTGCGGGTGGCGCACGTGAGCTGCGCCATGCGCCCGCCCGCGTAACCGAAGAGCAACGCGGCTTGTTCGTCCACCCCACTCTTCCCCAGACGGGCCAGCGCCGCCACCTGCG
>JAKQHY010000046.1 GCA_029555965.1 Chloroflexota bacterium
AGTGGCCGCGCCCACCGGCAAAGCCCACCCCTGTTACATTGCCGCTAACGACTGGCATTGACATCTCTCCCAACGGCAGCGCTCAGTGCGCCTAGCCGTAGCTCGGCTTGCAAATCGGCCATAATCTTCGGAATAAAGTAATCTAACGCCGGTGACAGGAGCTGATAGCGTCCTGCGTGCGCGAATTCCAAATACACCCCATACCACACGCCATGATTCAGCCAGATGCGCACCACCTGCCCAACCACATACTCGATCTCGGTTGTCAGCCCGCGCCGCGCCTCGCCGGTCCGGTCGCTCCAGGGCGCGTTGGCCTGGAGCCACTGCTGTATCTCCGGCGCATAGGCGCGCGCGATCGAAAGCGCCACGGCCTCGGCATTCTGTTGGCCGGCGATAGTCACCATCTCGAACATTTGTGATGGTTGGACAATCCATTTGACTCCCGGCATCAGATCACCTCGTCATAAATCAGCCCATCGACTGCGCCTAACGGCAGATCATCACCTTCGTCTGCGCCTAGAAGGCCACCGAGCCGGAAGCCAGGCGTCAACAGTTGGCGCATAGTGTAGCGTTTTTCCCAGCGTGGCGCATTGTCCGGCCCCACCTGCACTTGCTCTTGACTGGCATTCTCAATTGCCACCCCCAGTGTTGTCACCGCAGCGTCAAACTGAAGCGCGGCCCAGCGGTCGCTCACCCCCACCAGGTCACTGGGTCGGCTGTGCGTCCCCTTGGCTGTCAGGTATAGACTCCACATGGCCGTTCGGTTCATAACGAAAGTGTTGCAAGGCCGCCGCACCTCGGAGCGACAGCGTAAACACATGGACTTTGTCGGCTAACTCTAAGTCTTCCAGCGCAATCTCATCATCGGCCTGGGGGTCTGAAACAATGCGCGGGTTGACAAAGGCCGCTTTGCACACGATGTCGCACACCCGTTCGATGTTGGCGAGGTTGCCAGCGGCGGCGGCCATTGCCGTGGGGTCGGCGTCCTCATCTTCACCCATTGCCGCGCCCAACGTCTGGGCAATGGTGTCGGCGGTGGCGTCTGCCCCCTGGAAGAGCATTCTCGCAACCAAGGGCGTCAGAATGTCCAAGATTTCGCCCTGGGCGGCCAGCCTTTCCGGTTGGACGGGTCGAAGGTGGGCAATGTTGCCGCTGGGCAATTCGATGGGGATGCCTTGGACGCGTGGGGCGCGCCACGCAGCGCCGTTCGTTGCACGTAACAGTTTGGGCATAATTCTCCTTCACTAAGGTCACATAGAACGCGGATTAGGCGGATTAGGCGAATTTGCGCGGATTTTTAAAGGCGGATTAAAATCTGTTTTAAATCCGCTTTTATCAGCTCAATCCGCGTCATCCGCGTTCTATGTGTCTTTGTGGTAAATTCTTAACTAAATCCTGTTGATGTTCGCAAGGGGATTTCTAGGCCGGTCAAGGCGGTGAATTTGCGCACGCGCATCATGCCGTTTATATCCCCTTCATGCACCCCTTGAAACTCGGCGCCGGGAATCAGATACTGGTTCAATTGGGCTTGATACTGGAGATTACCGGATAGTTTCGCTTTGGGGATGAATAGGTGGAGATCGGAGCCGCCGCCGCTGCCTACGACTCTGCCGGCTATGGCGACGTAGGGAACCTCGTCGGTCTCCCCAATAAAGAAATCCTCATAGCTGGCATTGCTGACCAGCGTGCCACCCATGAGGAGGTCAAGCACGTTGAGGTCAACTGACGCTTGCGATAAGCGCAGTGTGACGCTTGTCACTTTAGAGTAACGGTCTAACACCACGTCGTCACCCTCTAGCATATCGCTCGTCATTACCCATTCTACGGTCATTTCACGCGCCCCTAGCACATCGTAGGCTGTGCCGTAGCTGTTTTCAGAGGTCCATGAACTTATCCGAAGATCCCTCAAACCACGATGAAAAGTTTGTGTCGCCATACCTGTAACGCTCCTGTAATACTTAAATTAGCACTTCTGTGCTACACTATAGACTGGCAAAACAAAACCGGGCAGATGTGGCAACATCCCCCGGCACGTTCAAACGCTGAAAGGAGCGTCTGACATGACAGATCTTACCACGAACGAACCCACAAACGAAATCCCTTACGGATATTGCCATTGTGGCTGTGGACAAAAGACCAAACTGGCTGACAAAAGCCGCAAAGAGGCCGGTTGGATTAAAGGTGAACCTCTTCGCTATATCGATGGGCATTACGGACGAAAGAAAGAGATGGAGCCGCCCAATCCATCCGGCCTTTGCCAATGCGGCTGTGGGCAACCGGCTCCCATTGCGGTCCGCAATAATGCCAGACTTGGGCATGTAGCGGGCGAACCGGTTCGCTTTATCGTTGGTCACTCGGTCAGGAATAGGCCGATCAGTCCAGCCGAAGACCGCTTCTGGGCAAAGGTCAACAAGAATGGGCCAAACGGCTGTTGGGATTGGACAGGTGGCGGCGATCAGCACGGGTACGGGCAAATCAGAATCAATCGGCGCGCAGTAAGAGCACACCGCTTTTCTTATGAACTCCATAATGGCCCAATCCCCGTAGGACTTGATTGCCTTCATAAGTGTGACCGGCCATGCTGTGTAAATCCTGATCACCTTTATGTGGGAGATGCCAAGCAAAACGCAGCGGATGCCATTGCGCGAGGGCGCGCCGTTATGCCACCACCCAACCAGGTGGAAGGCGAAACCAACGGCCTTGCCCAATACACCAATGCCCAGGTCAGAGCATTTCGGGAAGAGTTTGCCCAGATGAAAATCAGTATTCAAAAATTTGCCGATCTGCATAATGTTCCCAAGGTAACCATGTGGCGGATCATCCGCCGTAAGTGCTACAAAAACGCCTAACCCCATGCTGGCATCCCCCGCCAGCTACTCTTGAACGGAATACACAATGAAATCGATACGCGACATGGCGGCGTTGCGCAGCGCCCCAGGGTCGCGCAAATTGCCCAGGCTGTTTGTCCAAGCCACCTCAAAGCCGTCACCAGCAAACTGATAGCCCTCAAAGAGGGTATACAGCCGATTCCTTGCGCTATCGATGGCACTGTAGCCCGCGCCGGCGTCGGCATACAGCCAAATCTCTACGGTCTGCGCAGCGCTCGCTTTTTGCGCCATTGGGTCGCGCACGGCATTGTCGGGAACCAGGTCACGCTGGCGAATGAGCGCGCACGGTTTGAGATAACCATTTGCGTCGAAGGCTGCCGGTGTGGTCTCGCGAGATAGCCCTTCGACGCCGGTGGTCTCTTTGGTGTATATGCCACCTGTGAGTAGGGCGACCAGGGTTGCATCGGCTTCCATCACCGTTTCAAACTGGGTTTCGCGGCTCACGGCTCAGTTCCTCCACAAAGGCGATCAGATCCCGACAATACTCTTCTGTGGGCGTAAAGCCATATTCCGCTTCAATGGCCGCCTGTACCCGCGTTACCTCGCGCATATCTGCCAGACGGCGGATAGTAGCGTAACCATCATGATAGTTCTCCTGAGTGGAAACCCACCGACTTTCAGTCGTGGGAGGAAACGAGGCCGCCGCTAGGCGGGACGTTGTTTCAAATGGGCGATTGTTACAAGTTTGTAACAAAATTCCACCTCTTTCTGTGCTATACTACAGACACAAGTTTCGCCAGGTGAACCCGGCTTATGCGTCTCGCCGGGTTCATAAGTTGCGGTCGTGACGCGACCACATAAGTAACCCAACTCAACGGCCAACGGGCTTACTGGCGAAGAACCCGTACAAAATGGCTAATGTCCCGGATATGCTGGACCAACAAGGGCAACGGTTTTAGTCTAAGGCACCCTTGCCCGCATAGCGCCAGGGGCAAAAGCCCACGTGTTTTAACCGTGGGATTGGTTACGATAGTTCAAGGGTGGTAGACGGTCAGGTTCGGCAGCAGCCATAGCGAACTCTCTCTCTCATAAAGTAACCGGCAAAAGCCGACAAAGCAGTCCTCCGGGAAATGCAGCCATTGGGCCACTTGCCAGCGCAACGCCAGGCAACTCCCGGCACTGTCCAACTGGAGCGGCTTACTGCTTATCTCCGGGTGGTAGGGTGGCTGCTTGGTGAAGCGCACCCCATTGCGCCTATACGCCCACACATCATAAAAGGTATTGGCTGGTGGGCTGTCCAGCACCATCGGCGCAACAGCCGGCCAAATGGCGGTGGCATCCAGCAGCCCGATTAGCGTGGGCGCAGACCAAATCAGGTCACTTTCGACGTAGATCACCACGTCCGTTTCCTCCGGGATGGCTGCCCAGATTTGGTTGCCCACATAGGCCAGTTGGTGAAAGCGTTGCTCATCTTCGACACTCCCGTAAGCAGGCCCGCCGTGGGCGCAATCGACAATCAAGGGGCAGGGGGCAGGGGGAAAGGGGGCAGGACAATCGGTCACGCCATTCTTGCCCCTTGCCCCTTGCCTCTTGCCCCAGGCGTTTGCCGCCTTTTGCAAGCGCGCCCGCGTCCCGTCCGTGCTGTCACCCTCGCCCCACACGCAATGCAGTATCTCGCAACGTGCGGCAAGGTACTCGTGCAGCTCCCAGACCTGATCCAGGTAGCGATCAAGTTGGTCGTTGCGCACACTGTCGCGGAAGGCAGAGCACAGCGTCACCCGCTTAGGCGTGGAAAACGTTTGCTTTTGCACGATAGTGGGTTGCAGCGTGTGTTTGGACGTGGGCAACAAACTAAGGGCATTCTGTGCGGTCATCTTGCCTTCCTACTCAAATTTGGTGCGCCCATTCCTCGTCGCGCCAATCGGCGTCGCGCCAATCGGCGTCGCGAATCACGCGCCTCTTAATAAAACGTGCCGGCACACCGCCCCACACCTCGAACGGTGGTATATCCTCGGTCACGACGGCGCCGGCGGCAACAATCGCGCCGTCTCCAATCGTGACGCCGGGCGTCAAGATGGCCCCGGCAAAGATGACGACATATTCCCCTACAACTGTCTTGCGCTTGATGACATGGCAGAGTGAAGGCTCCTCGGCTGCCGATATATGGAGGTAAGACAAATCTGGGCTACCGGTGGCAATCACCACATTGTCGCTACAGCCGCCATGTGCGCCGAATACCAGTTCGCCGCCGCCAACGTTCAGCCGGCTGCCGCTTCCCACATGCACCCGTTCGCCCAGGGTCAGCCCTAGCCCGCCTTCGAGTCTCACCATTGCGTCCACGCGGCAATGGTCGTGTAGGCTGATGACGGAAGGGTTGAGAATGGTACAATACTCGTAAATCCGCACCCCTTCCCCATAATGGCGAAATTCCCACGGGCTGTGATAGAGACATTCCAATTTAGCCCACGCTTTCCGCTACTGCCTGCACTTCGCCCAAGGTCGTCATGACCGAAATCACGCGATACTCGGACCCGCTCCAGATAAAACGATAGCCCTCCCCGATGTTCGTATCGGGTACGGTGCTAGTTTTCAACGCATGGTTACGCACGCCAAAGACGACACAGCGCCGCACCGGCCCCAGGCCCGCGGCACTGTCCGAGGTCGTAGCTTGGCTGTCCGCCTCAACGCGCACGATCTGCGCGGCCAGGGTCACGCCCGCCGGTGTGCGAAAGGTCAGGTGTAGCGGCTTATCGTTGATGCGTCGCCAGGCCAACGCCGCTCGCTGTTCTTCGGTGGCTGTCGGCGTGGCGGCCAGCATACCGGCATCGCCTAACCAGACAGATAGGTCAATGCTCATAGGAATCGGCCTTTGCTCCACGACGTTGGATACCGGTCAATGACATCTTGCTTGCGCTTGTCCTTTACCGCGTCGATACGCACTTGAACCCAAAACCCTTCACTAAGTAGTCGTCTTATCTCTGTGGCGATCTCGTCAATGGTTAGATCTTTATAGTCGCTGAAGAGCAGCACCTCTTTACCGGCTGATGCTTTGCCGCCATGCTTCAGTTCAGATCCATTGAGATTACAGAGCAATCGTAATTCACTTTGGTCCGCCGCTTTTGTCATTACCTGGCCCCCTCTGCCGGTAATCCGACAGGCCGTCTAACGCAAGATGCAAACGGCTTGATGTGCCACCCCTAGGGTCCTCAGTGGGAATTTTGCCCACGCCTTTCCTGCGTCGCCTGCCACCCACACCACCAGTAGGATATTTATCCCGGATACTCCCGGATCGTCGCCGGTTTACGCCGAACGCCGCCGAAGCGCGCCGCACCGTGAACGCCCCCAGACGCGGCCAGGGTGGTCTTGTCCTCCCAGACTTTCAAGAGCGCCTGCAAGTGCTTAAAAATGTCGCTTAGGCTTTCGCTGCTCTCATTGGCTTTGTATGAAGTCAGTTTCGCGCTTGAGCCTAGTAAGGATTGGATAACTAAGACCCTGGCGTAGGTCGCCGCGGTCGACGCGTCGCTATAGGTCTCACCGGCTTCGGTGAAAATATCTTCGGCGTCTTCGTCTGGTAGACTCGCCTCAGTTGTTCCCGTGTCCCTACGCAGCCTGGCGATGTCCGTCGCACTTGCCATCCGCCACCTCCTCCCACACTTCCAACACCCGCTCGGCAAACGTGCGCCAGTTGTACAGGCGCTGCGCATTCGCTGCGTACTGGCGCGTCTGCGCTCTGTACCATACCCAGTTATCAGCAATTCTGCGTAGCCAGGCCACCAGACCCTCGTGATCGGGTTCGGCCCAGACGCCCAAATCTTGCGTAGACAAGCGCGGATGGCCGCGCCAGTCGGCTTTGACCAACTTGTACCCCAAACCTATCCCCCACTTGTCCAGGTCGTCAGCCGTGCCACTCCAGGCTGTAGTCAGTGCCAAACCCCCACTCTGGCAAAATTCCCGTGGGATGAGACCAAAACCCTCGCCACGATGGGGATTGATCAGGACATGGCAACGTAGGTAGAGCTGATACAACTCCTGTTCGCTCATGTCCTGCTGAATCACCTCGATATTGGGGTTGAGAATTTCCGCATTGTATTTGCTCTCTCTCCCCTTGAGAATCAGCCGGTAATTCATATCCTCGCCAAAGGCCGCCACGAACGCCTGCATGGCCTGAATGCCACCCTTGCGCATTCCTCGATCAATGAAGGCGAGGAAGGTCAGCGGCCCATCTGCGCGCCGTACATAGCGGTAGGTGGGACTAATGCCCAGCGGAATCACATGGATAGGCGCCGTCACCCCGCCTGATACAAACACATCCCGGCAGAAGGTAGACGGGGTTAGAACGGCGTCATAGCCATTCAACACCTCCACCCACCCTGATGGCACTTTCGACGATTCAAACATCGTGAGCGCCAGGCGTGGCCCGCGCTGCGTAATGGCCGGAAACAGCCGGTAGGTTGTCGGGTAGCCCAGATGAATCGCGCCAAAGGCCGCCACAATCGGCTGATGGGTGACCGCCGCGATATCGGCATCCTGATGGGGGTGGCGTGCATTGCCCAGCGCCATCAGGTTGACGCGGCAGCCCAACCCGGCCAAGTGGCGGGCAAGCTGGCAAGCGATCAGGCCATAGCTATCCATCGGATCGGCGTGTCCAGGAGCGCAGATGTTGAGAACGTGCATGAGGTGCTACCCCTCCGCTCTACGGGAAGTCAACTAGGGCCAGGTGATCTCTTCGACCGCACGCAACGGGTTTGCGTAAGCTCCGACGTAAGCATCATACACCCGTTGTGTCATAAAACGGCTGGCGTCCATGTCCTCGCCATCTAACCGGAAGTCCTGCTTTACGTAGAACTTGAAATCCATCATGCGGTTGGCTTTGTCTATAAGGTAGGCTTTCCCACTGGTTACGCCGCTGTAGGTCACGGTCTTATTGCCGCGCGTTCCCGTCCACCCATCGTAGGCTATAACATCTTGGATCTGGTTGATGGCGCTGGATTGCAACTGCATCCCCTCTTGCGGCACGCGTGACAGCGCTTTTTCTAC
>JAKQHY010000051.1 GCA_029555965.1 Chloroflexota bacterium
GACGACCGAGATCGAGTATGTGGTTGGGCAGGTGGTGCGCATCTGGCTGAATCATGGCGTGTGGTATGGGGTGTATTTGGAGTTTGCCCACGCAGGACGCTACCAGCTCCTGTCGCCGGCGTTGGATTATTTTATTCCGAAGATTATGGCCGATTTGCAAGCCGAACTGCGGCTAGGCGCACTGAGCGCTGCCGTTGGGAGAGATGTCAATGCCAGTCGTTAGCGGCAATGTAACAGGGGTGGGCTTTGCCGGTGGGCGCGGCCACTCCATGACCTCCGGCATTGCGCGCGGCGTGGTCGAGCTGGATATTTCCCAGTTACAGGCCGCTGCCGCGCACGCGCGCGCACTGGGGCAAATTTTCCAGGAGGGGTTTAGGGGTCTCGATACAGCCGCCCGGCGCACCCAGGGCGGCTTTGCCCAACTGACCGCCGGGATTCGTGAGGTGCGCGGCGAGCTACTCGCTATCGGCGCCGGCGCCGGGCTGCTGACCAAGCTGGGGTTGGAAGGTGCGCTCAACCTCCGCAACTACACCATCGCTTTCCGCCAGTTCGTGAGCAGTCAGAAGGAAGCGGAAGAGGTCACGAACCGCCTGATTAGCGCCGCCAACAAGTATGGCCTGGAATGGGAAGGCGTTGCGCAGTTGGGGCGGGCGCTATTGCCTTCGCTGAAAGAGGGAGCGAAGGACTTGGACGGCTGGATCAGCCGGGCGGCGCGGCTCCGCTCCCTATTTCCGGCCGCGCCGCGTGGCAGCGAAACGATTGCCATCAGCGAATTTTTAGCCGGACAAACGCGCTCCCTGGCGACGCGCTTCAATGTTCCGTTGAATGTCATCAATGAAGCCAAGGCCAAATTTCAGGACTTGGGCCAGGCGCTTGATTACATTTTGGAGCGGCGCGGCGCGACAGAAGAGGCCGCGGTGGCGATGGCGAACGCTTTTGTCGGCGTGCGCAATGAGCTAACCCTCCTGTTGGCCGAAGGCTTTACGCCGCTGTTTCAACAGTTGCAGCCTGTCCTCTCGCAGTTTCGTGAATTTATTTCGCAATTGCGCGAGACTAGCCCAGGATTGGCGACCGCCGGGGCCGGGCTGATTGCGTTCGCTGCCGCCGGCGCGCCGGCGCTCTTGCTGCTCAACCAGTTGGTGAGCGCGGCGCAAAAGTTACAGGCACTGGGGCTGCTGGGCGGCTTGGGGCGGTTAGGCGTGGGGGCGCTGGCAGCCGGGGCCGGGGCCGGGATCGGCGTGGGCCTCGTCAACACCGTAGGTGCTGCGACCGGCAACCAGGGAATGCAGCAATTTAGCCTGAACGAGGCGTGGTTGCGCTTGCGCCAGCTGATCGTCAACATTGGCTTTACCTTCTCCGAATTTGACCGCATCATCCGCACCGGGCTGATTAGCGCGCTGCGCACGCTGGTCAACGCCGTCATTGGTGCGGCCACCTCTATCGGGGGCGTTGTGAGCAGTATCGCCGGCATGTTGCCCTCTGGCATGGGGGGCAACGCCCTGGGCAAAATTGGGGCCGACCTGTCAGCGGGTGGGGCCGGGCTACAAGCCACAGCCAATCAGATGTTTGACACGATGATTGCCAATCTGACCAAGCGCAACCGCGAGGCTATGCGCGGCTTCATGAATTTCATGGTCCCGGGTTCGTTGGGTGGGGCCACCCAAGCCGATGTGGGTGGCGGTGGTGGCATGAGTGCCGCGCCAGACACAACGGCGCGTGATGCTGCAATTCGGGATTGGGCAGCATCCGCCGCGCGGATTGAACGCGAGGCGGGCCAGGCGCGCTTGGATGCCCAGCGCGATTACGAACGCCAGCGGGCGGACGCGATTCAACAATACAACCTTCAGGCGTTGCGCGAACAAGAGGATTACGAACGCAACCGCGCCCGCGCTATCGCCAACTTCCAGCGCCAACTGGCCGAATTTGAAGCCGACGCCGCCAGACGGGAAGCGCTATGGCAGCGCGATTTGAATGAGCGCCTGGCGGATATGCGCGAGGATAGTAACGAGCGGCTGGCCGAACTGGAAGAGGATTATAGTAAAAATAGGGAGAGGGCAGCGCGTGACCACCGTGACCGGCTGCTCGATGCCGCCGCTCGCCTGGATGCGATTGCGGTCCGCGAAGAACAGCGCCGGTATGCCGAGCAGTCCCAGGATGCCGAGGAAAACTACCAAGACCAACGCGACAAGATTCAGGAAGCACTGGACGAACGGATAGCTGATGAACTAAAAGCGCATGAGCGAAGACTCGAAGACCAGCGGGCTGCCGATGCCGAACGCTTGGCGGATATGCAGCGCGCGTTCGAGGAACAGACGGCACTGGAAGATGAGGATCGGGCCATCCGTCTGGCTAGACAAGCCGAGGACTTTCAGAACCAGCTTGCCCAGATGGACGTAGCCCACGCGGAACGCCTGGCGCAAATCAGCAGACAGGCAGCTGAGGAGCGGGCCGCGCTAGATGAGTCATTTGTCAACCAGTTGAATGATCTGGGGATTTACAATAAAGCCTGGCGAGAATTGCAGCAGGAGCGGGAGAAAGAAGCGCTCAAATCATTTAAGCAATTCTGGGATGACTTCAATGCTGCTTTCCCCACCACATACAGCGGCAACACCAGCGGCCAAAGCACCGCCGACATTTTGCGCAGTAGTGGGGGCAGCAGTCAGGCAGTTTACTCGACCTCTGACACGGTGCGCAGTGGCGGCACGACCAACGTGAATATTGCGGCCGGTGCGATCAGCGTGTATGGGGCGGCTGGGCAATCAGAGACGGAGATCGCCCGCGAGGTGCGACGGGAGCTAGAGAAGTTACTGACGGAGGCGGCGAACTGATTTTTGATTTGCGATTTTGGATTTTTGATTTTTGTTCACGGCGCGCGGTGGCCTAGCAATCTAAAATCCAAAATCTAAAATCTAAAATGGAGCGAAGCTATGACCCAATATTTGGTTAAAAACCTCCCCAATACCGCACTGGTCAGCCTGGACACCATGGTCCCGCAGCCCCGATCCAGGGGCGTGCAGTTTACGCGCACCTCTTACGCGGCCAACGGCCACGCCTACAATGAGGCACCCTACATCATTCTACAATGGAGCATCATCGGAAGCGCCACGGCCTACGCTGCCTTGCTTACGCAGTTTGGCCTAGCTGCCGGTACACCGTCCAATGAGGTAACCGTTTACGTGCCGAATAATGTGTTTACTTTCACCCGTTATAATGGCATAGCCATCCTCCCGGAAGCATCTAGGGAGAATTACTTTATCCGGGGTGTGCAGATTGTGGTCGGGGGGCTGGTGGCGCTCTAGCTATGGCTATCTTGCTGTCTTACCCATTCAAAGTACGCTTCAATGCGCTTGAGAATTTGCGCAGCCTTGCGCTTGCCGAATTTGGATTCAAGGAAGCCATCAAGCTTCTTCGTACCCTTTTGATTATTGCACCCATCTTGGCCGTGACACGCGGGTACGCAGTTAAGCGCGGTAGTGCCTGGGCAGGCTGGATCAGACAATGGTATGACATGCTCGACCGCCAAAGTATGAAAGAGACCGGCAGGACGCCCGCAGTAGGCGCACCCGCCAAAGTAAGCTATGGCATGTTCCCATTGGACAGCGGTGAGCGTATCGGGCAAAGACCGTTTGCGGGCAAGGCGGCGTTGCAAAACAGCCCTCGCGCCGGATGGGTTGCGATCTCGCCATCTTTGGGATTTACGTCTTGCCAACTCGCGAGCGCGCCCTATATTGTCCCTATACCACTTTCGACCCCGATCAAGATGCTTCTGGTAGTTGGCGCGATAATACTCCTTGTATCGCTCCTTATGGGCATAGTAGCTTTTGAGGCCAGAGATACGAACCTTTTCCCTATTGTTGTCTGCCCATCGTTGCTGTATCGCCCTACGCTGCTCTGGATACTCTTTCGCCCACTTTACAGATTCAGCATTTCTGCACTCTTTACATCCCGAGGCGAACGTACCATATCGTTTGTCTTGATAAAAATACTCCGGTGTTGCAGGAAACTCGTTTTGGCAAGTGATACAGCGTTTGTACCCATCCCGCGCAGGCTTCTTGTATCGAAACCCTTCCTTTTTGGATCGACACTCTATGCAGGTGCTTGCCCTGCCGCTTTTATCTCTTTTCTTTTTATAAAACTCATTTTCTGGCTTGATCTCTTTACAGGTGCGACACCACTTATGGCCTTCTGGTGTGGGTGGGGGTGGTTCTCTATATTCAGTCCCGCGAGCTTCGGCCTTGCATTTCTTACAGCAAGATTCAAAGCCATCGGGTCTTGTCCTGTCTCTATAGAAATGCTGAGAAGTTGCGGGAAACTCTTTTTCGCAGCGCGAACAGCGCTTGAGGACAGTAGACATGTATGTCCCTCCATCGGACAAATCCATACAAGGAATGGGCGGGGTGGTATGGAGTACACCCCTTGTCACCGGGTAATTAGGCCGGTCAAGCCCTACAGCATTCTATCATTATAGCACGGAATACACCTGTTTTCGTTGCAATATATTGACAGTGGGTGAAGCTTGAGCTTACGATTATATATCCATGACCCAACACCTATATTCGAGGCGCGTGTGGATCAAAGTAGTTTCACTTATCCGCTAGACGAGGTGCAATGGGGCAGTGCGACTACTGGCGCGTATACTGATGTATTGCCGGGAATGACGGTGCTTTTTGGTACGAACAGCGGCATGAGTGACCGAGGCATAAGCCGAGTTCGGAAAATCCCAGACAGCGATACATTATTCATTGGGCGATCATCGCAAGGGTCAAGGTACGGAGAGGTGGATCTTGCCGATGGTACATACATAAGTATTCTCTCCGATTATCGCGTCTGGGCAAAAATCCCGTTTATCGACGAGGATGGGAATATTTTTCAGGATAGTGACCTGGATTGGGCAACCTGGGGGCAATACAGCCCACCCGTGGCCAATGCCGGCGCGCCCGTCGTGGCCACCATTGACAGCGTGACAGAGGTCATCACCGCCAGTTTTAGCGCAGCCGCCAGCTTTGCCACCCATCCCGGCGCGACTCTAAGCAGCTACCTGTGGACGGTAGGCGATGGCACAATCACGGTTGGCACAAGTGCCGACGAGGAGATCACAGCCACCTTCCCGGCAGGGTTCCGTCATGTGACTCTGGCTGTCACCGACAGCAACGACCAGACCCACTACGCCCATGTCCCTGTGCTGGCCATGGACCCAGATGACGATCCAACGGTTCCTAACTTCACCATTGAGCGCCACACCATAAGGCCCGATGGGCAAGAGATGACGGTCCGTGTGCGCAGCAATATCCATGCGTCCTTTTATTTGGATAACACAATGGCCTTTGTTGTGGACGGGGAGCCAGCCAGCGCCAGCGACCGCAGCAACATCGTTTTTTATGGCTGGGCGGAAGAGGAACCCACCGAAATTGACGCCACGCCGACAGGGCTACTGCGTGATGTGGTGCTGACCCTGATTGATGTGGCTGGGCGGCTGCGCATTCTTCCTGGCTTTCCCCAGGTGCTAGAACATGTGTCCAGTCCGGCCAAATGGGGCGACATGGACAGCCCCAACATAGACCGTATGCTGCACTTTTTGCTACAGTGGCAGTCTACAGCCCTCGACCTGGTTGACTTCACCTGGTCAGGCACGACCACCAGCTACCCCTTCCGGCAACTGGAGTCGATTGGACAATCGTTGTGGGAACAGGCCGCCAAGCTGGCCCAGGCGCTCATCCCTACTTACGCGCTGACCTGCAATCGGCTGGGGCAACTGCGCACGATTGTCGATCCCCTACTGATTGACAGCGGGTCACGCACCAGCACCGTACAAGCGTCGCTCGATACCGACGCCTACACCAACTTGCGCTACACCCGCCAGCGCCACCCGCGCTACCACTGGTTGCGCAGCAATGCGATTGTGTCCGGCACATCTACCCCCATTGGTACGGTCTTTGCGATTGCGCCAGGCACGTCACCCGGCCAAGGAGAAAATGACTATGCCGACAATTACAACCTGGCGGTTGACCAGACGGCGCTCAATACCCACGCCGGTCACCTCTACGCCCGCCTGAATGCAACCGAGGGCCATTACAGCGTGACGCTGGTCACAGGGGACTCACTGGGTATCGACCCGGCTGACATGACGTGGGTGACCTTGTCGATAGCCAATGAGGTGGCTGCCCAGCGCGGCCTGGCGTTCACCGATGCGCGCTTTCTTTGCCACCAAATCGACATCCGCTATGCGGCAAGCCGTACAGGGCTGGTCAAGACTGTCGCGCTGACCTTGGAGCGCGAGACCGTGGGTACAGCCGCCGTGACCGAGACCGTGGAAGAGGCCGAACCGGCGGACGATGGGGATTACAATATCCCTGACACCGAAACGCCGTTCAACAATGGCCTGCCTGCCGGTCAGGATGTGGTGGGCGTCATTGGGCGCAACGGCTACATCTGGACCTGTAGCGATTTTACCAGTGCTGGCACACCCACCTGGAGCCGCAACACGACGGCAGCCGCCGCCGCCGCCTTTTCCGGCGACGTGCTGCGCACCTTCGTAATCGACCCCTTCAGCCCAGGGTATCGCGGGACAGGCTCAGAAATTCGCGGCTTTGCCGTGAGTGGCACCAAGGTCTATCGCGTCAACGACTTGTTTGGCACCCCCAGCTACACCGAGTTGCACACCCTCACCACCGCCGCGAGTGGCGTGCAAGAATGGACGCAAATCGCCTGCTCGTTTGGTCGCTACGAGGCCGACGAGGCGGACAATCCGTGGATCATGGTGGCCTACAGTGCCGCGAGTGGCAGCAACCCGCTGCGCACCTATGTCACCTACAGCCGCGACGCCGGGGCAACGTGGAGTAGCGAAATCGACGTGAGTGGCTTTACGCGCACGGCGGTCATCCAAGAGATCAGCCGGCCAGCCATCTACCTGTCACCGCGCACGCCGGGCCTGGCCTACGTGGGTGCCTGGACATCGACCGGCACCAACCCCGATGGCGATCTCTACAAGACCACCGATTGGGGCGCAACGTGGGCGCTCGCTACGGAGGTAGGCGGCGACACCGGCGACAGCATCGGCCTGGCGATGCACGTGCCTTGGGAAGACAACGCCGATGAGGGGATTGTCTATTTCGGTAAGTTTGACCGCACCTCCTCCATTTTTAACTACTGGCTATGGCGTAGCGTAGCCGGGTCGGCTTCGGACATCAGTCCCGTCGATAGCGGGAAAAAGTATGGTCCGGCGCGTGGGCTGTTCTCCATTCGGGCGCTAGACACCGACCGCCAAGAGATGATCCTGGCGGGGGTGTATGACAACACCGACAATGAGTACATCACCAGTTCATCATCGGCGGCGGTCAGCGCCGTGTGGCGCACAAGCGACGGTGGTGACACCTGGACGTGCAAGACGAGCGACGCCGCCACCACCAACACCTCTGACTGTGTGTTGCAAGTGGCGTTCAGCGCAGATGATGAGAATATTTGGTACGGCTGGGGCGGCGGCGGCTATCTCATCTATACAGAGGATGATGGGGCCAATATCACCGACAAATCCCCGACAAGCACGATTGCCTATGCTGGGGAATTTATGGGTATTTTCGGGGGTGGGAGTTGATTTTAGATTTTAGATTTTTGATTTTAGATTGTTAGTGAGAATAGTCGTACCCCAACAATCGAAAATCAAAAATCTAAAATCTAAAATTAAAGTGGGAGTTTTCTATGGCAAGTATTAAACGACTACTGGATCGGGCTTGGGCTGCCAGCGAGCAACGCAGTTGGGTGCTGGGTAAGCTGGGCAAGCCAGACGGGGCCGGGGGCTATACCGTCGCGGTGGCGTCTAGGCCTGGGTGGGTCTATGTCCGTGTAAGCCGCGAGGGGGTGCAGAGCGTCACGGTTGCCAAGAATTTTGGCAGCGTGGCCGCGCGCGCAAACCTCCCGGTGCGGATGCGTCTAGAAAATGGCAACTACGTCATCCACCAGGTGGACCCGACCTACTACGAAGCTGCGATCGCAAGCGATACCCCCAATAGCTACGGCGTTGGTTACCACACCCACCGTAGCGACAGCGGTTTGGCGTATGAATACGAAGCCAAGCAATTCGAGCCGGGGCGCGCCTTTCACAACGTCGGCTACCAGGTCTATATCAACCCATTTCGCTACTACTATGCGGGAACGTGGGAATATTGGGCCGGCGGTAGCATCAACCTGGAAGCCTATCTGCCGTCCACGTCCACCAAATGGGGTTGGATCCTGATCGGCCTCAATCCGGCGACGGGCAACCTGGTGGCCGCAGCGGGCGCCGAGGTCGCAAGCGAGGCCGCGCTACAACTGGCCGATCTGGGCGACATCACTTTCGCCGGCTACATTCCCCTGACGGCCATCAAAGCGAACGAAGCCGACACCAACCTATCCGACTACAGCCGCTATTACGACGCCAAGGAGTGGCAAGGCGGCATTATCAACGTATTCAACGACGCCGACGGCGACCCGGCCAACGTTGTAGACGGTGCGCCGGCGGCGGGCAACAGTCAATTTGCGGCGCGCGTTGACCATCTACATGGCATCACGGACAACGCCGTGACGCTTGAAAAAATACAGGAAATCGGCTTCGGCCAACTCTTGGGGCGCTATTCCGCGGGAACCGGCAATGTGGAATCCATTGCCATCAGCGGCGGGCTAGATTACACGACGACGCCGGGGCATCTGTTGCGCGGGGCGCTCAGCGGGGATGTGACCGCCATCGCGGGCAGTGGCAATGTGGAGATCAACGAGGGCGCGGTGGGCAATAACGAAATCCGCAACGCGGTAGCGCTCTCCGTCATTGGCAATGCGACCAACGCCACGGCGCACCCTACGGATATTGCCGCCACCGGGGGGACGGGTCATGTTTTGCGCGAGAGCGGCAACACGTTGGCCTTTGGCACGTTGGCCGCCGGAAGCATTGCCGATGATGCCATCACCAACGCCAAGTTGGCGAACATGGCGGCGCGCACCGTCAAAGGGCGCGCGGTGGGTGCAGGCACGGGCGACCCGACCGATTTGACGCCGGCGCAAGCGCAGGCTGTGGTGGGCGGCGCGCTCGTAATCGACAATGTTGGCGCCGGAAACGTGGGCAGTGGCGAGGACACCCTGGCAACCGTAACCATCCCGGCCAACCAACTAGCGGCCTTCGCTACGCTCTGGTTTGAAGCCGCGGGAACCTATGGGGCCAATAGTAACAGCAAAACGTTGCGGGTGACGTTTGGCGCGACGGAAATCCTTGAGTATGTGACCACGAGTGTAGGCGGGGTGTGGCTTTTGACTGGCCGCGTGGTCTGCGTGGGGTCATCCGCGGAACGGTCACACGTGGCAGTGTTGACGAACGCCGCGACAGACCTGCAATTGACCAACCACAGTGACGACCTAGCGACCGCGCTCGATTTGGTCGTCACTGGCGAGGCGACCAACGATGACGACATCGTGCTGCGCACGCTCACGGTGGGCTGGACCGCACCGACGGTATAGTTTGGTTTACATATAGAACGCGGATGACGCGGATGCAGCGAATAAAAGCGGATAAAAGCAATTTTAAAATCAGCTTTTGTTTTTATCCGCGTAAATCCGCCCAATCCGCGTCATCCGCGTTCTATTTCCCACTTTTGAGGGTCTTGACAATGGGGAAAGCCGCTGATACAATCTTTCTCAAACAGCAGTGGCAGCCGGCGCGGATGCGCCTTCGGGGGAGGCTACCACTGCTGTTTTGCTACCTCCTGGTCTTGTGTCTCCTGGTCTCCTGTCTCTTGTCTCCTGCCCCATCTCCCCGCGGCATCTATCTGCCCATCGTCGCCAAGCCAGTTCCCACGTCACCCGTGGCCACGCCCGACCCGGAAGCCACTTGTTTCAACAACCCCAGGGCTACGCAATTTTACTGATTATTGACCGGCGACAGTCGGCAACAACGGCCGCCGGGAGCCTTTGGGCGCGGGTGCAATGCGGCGTTGGTGCGCGCTGCCCAATGGCGCGCCCAGGGGCTGGCCAATGGCGACCCGTGGAGCCATACCGATGCCGCCGGCGTCACCGCCAACGAATACGCCGTTGCCAGCGGCTGCGCTCTACCATCCTACTACAGCATAAAGGGCAACAACATCGAGTCCCTAGGCGCGGGAACGCCTAGCCCCGTTGTGATGTTTACCGCGCTGGCGAGTAGCAACGCCCACAAAACGCACCTGTTTGGAGAAAATGACTTTTTCCGCGAGCAAGATGATGTAGGAATCGCGATGGCCGAAGGTGGGCAATGGGGCTACGTCTGGGTTATCATGATCGCTCTATGTTGAGAACAAAAAGAAACGAGTGGGTAGCCCACTCGTTTCTTTCCTGGCCCAGCCCCGTCGCGCCTGATCCGGCCGCGCCTAGCCTCGCCTTGCCGCGTCGTGCCGCACCCCAATGCACCGCGCCTCACCATGAACCCTTGCGGGTCAAATGGGACTATGGGCATCGCACCCATTAGCAGCTTGTCTTGTGTCCCACCCTTATCTAACTAATACGTTTGGCCTCGAATCGACCGTGTTGGGGTCGCCAATCACCCAAGCCCACGACGGAACCGGCGGCAATCAGCCAGTCATCCAGGCGGGCCGGATTCACAACGGAGGCTTCGACGTTGAGCGAGATCGTTGCTGTCCACTGGCGAAAGATGGGACGCATTCGCACGACTTTGGCCGTACCCACGCGCACGATGGCCGAAAAGCGAAAGTCTTCATTCGCCCAAAGCTCATCCGCTGTACGTGGGCCGTCATACTGCAAAGAAGCATGTTCGGCGCAAAACACGCCAGACTTGGCGAATTGGCTTTCCTTGCTCTTTTTGGCGGCATTGACC
>JAKQHY010000053.1 GCA_029555965.1 Chloroflexota bacterium
CTGAGTATCTAGTTGGGACCGGGGCGGTGCGTTCATGGACGCCGGATCGCGTGGGGATTTGTCAGAGGGTGACAAGCACATCCACGCGATATTTGTTGTGTGATTTTGTATATGGGAATATTTGTAACTGGTAGGAGGAAATATGACGGTAACGACTACAAGATCGGTTTCAAACGGCAACGTGATCTATACCATAGCGATCACGGTCGAGCAGGCGAGGGGCGATCTGCTCGCGGCTGAGGCATCGCGGGCGATCTATGAGAGCCACGAGTCGTGGTGGCTGTATGACGCCGAGGGAGGGCGCATTGAGTGGGACGATCTCACGAATCCGCAAAAGATCGCGTTGTTGGGGAAGTTCGCGCAACTGCGACTGAAGCAGGCGGCGCACCAGAGGTACGTTGACGAGTTGCGGGCGGCGTTGGTGGTGGAATATCCCGACGCTCGCTATGGGACGTGATTCGCAACAGCTTCCGCTACTCCACAATGGTGAATTCCCGGCGCGGGCCACTGTCGGCGTAGGGTAATGCGCGGGAATCGACGGCTGGTTGAATGTAGGGCATTTGCAAAACGATCGGCATTGCCCCCTGGGGATACTCCGGGCGCGACTCGCGGCGCGGCTCACGCCGCAGCACCAGGAAGCCCAGAAAAGCGCAGACCGGCAGCAGGACTGCCCCGGTCAGCACTGCGCCGGTGATGAGCGCCAGCGCGTCGGTACTCAGGCGTTGGGTGATCAGCACTGCCGCGATGATCGCAAATACTACCCCCACCAGGGCGAAAAAACGCCCTAGCCGCTGGCCGAGTGGCTCGTATTCCTCATGTACTGTCGTCCGTTTCATAGTAGGTTCCCCCTGGTATTTCGAGTTCTGTCAATGGTTCTGTCAGCCGGCAATGGCTACAGTTCTGTCAGCAGCCAGGAAATGGCTCAGTTTTTCACGGACAGAACTTTTGACAGAACTTTTCCCGGCTTCCAGATAGGCTGCCGCCGCCTCTAAGTTGCGGGCATAGTGTCCTTTGAAATCCGCGCCGTCGAAAATGGCTCGACATAACCGCGATTTGAACCCGTACTCATTGTGCCAGCGCTCCCGAATCTGCTCCCACTCCGGGCGCAATTGATCCACCAACTCGCGCTGTTGCGGGGTCAGGTCGTTGGCCTCGGCAACGACCGGCAGCACGGCGACTGCGTCCGGCGGCGCCTGCCACGCCGATGCTGCCGTTACTGCCGCCAGCGCGCGGGGCAGCGGCGTGGTTCCCAAGCTGCGCTGGATGTCAGCCGGGGCGATAGCGCGCGCCTGGAAGCGCAGCACTTCGCCGTTGGCGACGCACAGGAAGTCGCCGCGCCCGGTCAGGTGTTCGGCGCTGCTCTTGGGGATTCCGGCGGCGATCAGGGCATCCGCTGCCGATACGACGCGCCCCACCAGGCGCACGGGAAAGTTCGCGCGCATCAGCCCGGAGATGATCGCCGCGCTGGGCCGCTGGGTCGCGGCCAGGACGTGAATGCCCGCCGACCGCCCGCGCTGCACCAGGCGCGTCAACAGCGCCTCGGCGTCAGGCGCATTCATCACCACGTCGGCCAGCTCGTCTATGACGACCAGGACGTGCGGCGTGTCCTGGCGGCGCCGGTCGCGCTGCTCCATCAAATGCACGAGCGAGCGGAGCGCCTCGGTCATCCCCGACGCATCCGCCTCGACCCGCTTCAGGTGCGGGAGACCGCCAAACGGGGTGAGTAGCGCGCCCTTCGGGTCCAGCCCGACGATCTGCAATTCGGACGCCGGGGTGTGTGCAACCAGGGATTCCAGAAGACCCCACAGGAGTACGCTTTTCCCGCTGCCCGTCGTGCCGGACACCAGAATGTGGGCAACGTTGGGCGAGGGGAGGCGGAGCAGGAGGGGCGCGCCGTTGGGTTGCAGGCCTAACAGGGCCGTTAGCGCGTCGCCGGTATGTTCGAGCGTGAAGGGCACATCCATTCGTTCAGGGTTGTCAAACTCCAGAACAACACCTTCCTTGCCGTGGGTGATGGCGACGCGCGGCACGCGCAGTGCGACGGCCAGATCGTCGGCCAGGGCGATGATCTGCTTGACGCGCACGTGGGGCGCTGGATTCAGGAATAAGCGAATCAGGCGCGGGCCACAGGTCCCGCCGGAGATGTGCGCCGGCGCACGGTGTCGGTACAATACCGCCTCCGCGCGGTCGGCCTGCGCTTCAAGATAGACACGTTGGGCGTGGCTCATGGTTCCTCCGCGAATAGGGGCAGTTCTGTCACGGGCTTGACGATCTGGCAACGGCGGGGTAGACCGCACGCTTCGCGCACGCACTGACACCACACGGCATAGGGCCAGTAGCGCCGCTCGCCGAACGGGTAGGCTGCGCGCAGGTGCGCGCGCAGTTCGTCGCCGGCGGCGTCAGGGTGCGCCGCGCGCACCTGCGCGATCACGGCGTTGGCGTGCATGCGCCAGGTGGTCATGCCAACGCCTCCACGCCATGTCCGTTCACCCGGATCACGCCGGCCGCCGCCAGGCGGTCTACGTGCGTGCGGATCGTCGTGCGGCTGCACGCCAGATCGCGCGCTGCCTGCGCATACGACGTGCCGGGGTGTTCCCGGTAGTACGCCAGGGTGCGTTGCAGGGTGTCACTCAATGGCGCGTGAGCGCCGGTCTCCGGCCCGCCATCTGCCACCTGCGCCGCCAGTGCGTCACGTTCTGCCGTCAGTTGTTTGATGACGCCGATCAGGCGCTCTTCCTCCCGATTGCCCTCGCGCACCATTTCGCTCAACTGCGCGATCTGTGCCTGTAGTTGGCGTGTATCTGCCGCGCCGGTTATTGCTTCGTCGTGCTTGAGCGCGTGGAGGGCGGCGGGTAGATTGTGCTGCTCTTCGTACCACCAGCGCGCCGTCTCCCAACGGGCGACATTGCGGTCGCGGATGCTCAAGTAGTCGCCGGCCTCGTCGAACAGGAAGTAAGCGTCGGCGGCGCTGGAGATGACCAGTAGTATGATGGCGCCGATGGATTGCGCCGGGTGCAGCGCCAACATGCGCGCGATGACGGTGGCTGTATACGAGATCAGGATGCCTAGCCCGTCTTTCGATACTGGACGTCCGAAGAGCGTCAGCATGTTGGCGTCGCCGTCCCGCTTTTTCCGGGCGATTTCGATACAGGCGGCCAGCGTGCCGCCCTCGCACCCAATGCCCAATAAGACCGCCCCCCAGCGAACGGCCGTATTTACCCACGTTGCCGGCAGGACGCCGCCTTGTGTCACCGCGACTCCTTGCACGCTGTAGGCGACGGCGCCTAGCATCGCTGCCAGCGCGGGGATCAGGAGCGACCAGGCGCGCAGGTCGCGCCAATAGGGCGCGGGTCTGGGTTTCCAGAATTTTGCTTGTGTAGTCATCATTTCCTCCCTCTGTGAAAAGCTAATTATTTCCTGGGAAATAATTGAGCGGCGTCTTGCTCATCAGTGCTGAATCAAGTCGGCATACGCGCCGGTAACGTAGCGTTGGGGGTCGTCCGCTGCCAGGTCTACCACCGGCGGCGGGTCGCCGCGCTTGAGCACCGCCACCAGGAAGGCGGCCGGCGACTTCAGGCCCGCGCGCGTCTCAACGTGCGCAATCCAATCGCCAATCAATTCCGGCGCGCACCGCGTTGCCAGGCGCGCCGCGACGCTCCGGGTGACGCCTTGCGCTTCCAGCGCAGCGGCGGCGGCTTTTTGCGTTGCTATGAGCAATGATGATCCAGCATCATCATCATGATGATGTTCTTTATGTATTGTTGTATGTCTAATTTCTGTACTTGGTCCAAGTACAGTTTCTGTACTTGCAAGTCTAATTTCTGTACTTGGTCCAAGTACAGTTTCTGTACTTGGGAAATCGGGGATTTCGACCTCAAGTCCATTTTCTGTACTTGGCTCACCGGTATAGTCCAGTTCCAACGCGGTATTCAGGCGGTAGGCATAGCTCACGGTGCCCAAATTCGAGCGTCCGACCACCTCGCGCACCAGATATTCGCGCTCCAGGCATTCCATCAGGGCGGCATTAACCGTCGTGTTGTTTTTGATGCCGGAGAGCGTCTTGAATTGAGCGTAGCTGATCTGGTCGCTCTTGCGCCGCCAGCCCAGCGTCTGGCGGATGGCGACGCAGAGCACTTTGAAGGCGTTGGGGCTGAGGGTCGGCATCATCACGTCGAAGACGGCGTTATGGATGCTGAAATAGCCGGTGTGGAAGGGTTTGATTTTTGCCATGTTACACTCCAGCGAAGGTGAGTTGCCCGGCGGCCTTCAGGACGGCGGCCTCTGGTGGCGTGGGTTGCGCCGCTGCACGGAAGGCCTGCCAGAAAGCCAGGGCGTCGCGGTATTGCCGGGCGATGTCGGGATGATGGCGGCACTGGGCGAGGCAGGCGCGGATGTAATCGCTGAGCGGATCGGGTGCGGACGTCGCGTGCTGCGCATTCAGCCAGCCGGTGGCGTTTTGGGCCAGCGTCCACAGGTCGCCCAGGAGCGCGTCTTGTTCGGCGGCGCAGCGGCGGCGGACTGCCCGCTTCTCGGACGGCGTGCGGC
Source organism: Chloroflexota bacterium (assembly GCA_029555965.1). GTDB lineage: Bacteria > Chloroflexota > Anaerolineae > B4-G1 > SLSP01 > JAKQHY01. The sequence goes on from JAKQHY010000053.1 coordinate 4,546, forward strand.
GCGAGAAGGCGCTGGCAATCTCCCACAGGTCGAGCGTGTGCTGGGTGAGCGCGGCGTGTAGCTTGCGAAAGCGCGCGTCGAAGACCGGATCGCTCAGCGCGCCCAGGTCGCCCAGGACGCGCGTGAGGAAGTGGCGGGCCTGCGCCATATCGGTATCGGCGGGGAAACGGCGTGGGGTCATTCTATTCACCTCCTACGTTAAGCTCATTATTTCCTGGGGAATAATTTCAGGGTAAGCGGAGCGGCGCGGTTCCGGCAGTTGGGTATGGCGCCAGACCCAGCCGGGGGCGTCGCCGGGAGCGCGTTGGAAGACGGTTTGTCCTTCCCACACGTCGCCATACTCGGCCTGGCCGTTGAGGATGCCGTGGACGGTGCCCCGGTCTACCTGGAGGCGCGCCATCACGAGGTCTTCGATGCGGTCTTTGCTGGCCATCTGGCGCTGGGTCAGGAGCAGGTATTTGACGGCCAGACACTCGCGGACGACCTGCCGGTACAGATGGTCTTGCGCGGCGCTCAGGGCGTGGCGCAGGTCGGGGAGGTCGGCGTAGTGCAAGGTGATGTGGCCGACGCCGTCGCGCACTTCTACGCCGCCGGTGGGGTACACAGTCAGGGTGAGATTCCCAGAAACGGGGCAGGTATAGGTCTCAGGCATCGGCAGTCTCCGGGCGATACTTGCGCGGGGTATGCTTCGCCGGGCCGAGCGCGGCCTGGGCCTCCTGGTAGGCGATCACGTCGGCCAGGTTGACCCACTGCCGCCCGTAAATGGCACGGGTCGTGACTCGGTGGTCGCGGGCAAGTTGTCTGATCATCGTGTACGAGTAGCCGGTCTGGGTGGCGGCTACACTGTAGGGAACAAAGCCGTCCATAGTTTCCTCCTGCGTCATAGTTTCCTCCGGGAATTAAAACGCCCTACCGAGGCATAGGAGGTAGGGCGTTAGTGATTATGCTCCCGATGCGCCGGAACGGGCGGCAACCCGTTTGCAGTAGATGCGTAAGTTATTACGCAACTTACGCTAAGTATATAGGGACTTTAGTTTCTTGTCAATAGATTTGGGGAACAAAAAAACCGCCTTTTCAGGCGGTTTTTTGGGGGGCTTGATTTCTGTATATTTTTGGAGTATGTTTTTGGGTCCCTAATGCTTTCATTCTGTCAGCATATTCTAAAATATCTTTTCGTAAATAGAATAGCATATTACCGCGCTTTATGAATTTAAGAGTGCCTCTTTTCGCGGCACTTAGGATCGCTGTTCGGGCATACCCTGTCAGTTCTTCAGCTTCCTTGCTGGTAATCCAGTCATTCGGGTTAAACTCGCCCGGATTAATTATCTCAGTTGGTGAGGTCGCCATAGGTAGCCTCCTTGCTTTGTGTAGAAATTATGTGCTATACTGGACGTAAATGTGAATGAGAAATGCTGTTATTCGGTTTTGAAGCCGATGGGCTTCGTGTCTTCTGGGAGAGACTCAGGATGAGCCGCAAGACGAGCTTCGATGGCGCGGGCCAGGTCATAAGCCGCGACATATTCATCAACGGCCAATTCTACCCAAACGAATTGGGGCTGAGTGCCGGACAGGGTCAACTGCACCAGCGCTTTAATTTCCGGGCCTTTCAGCCCCGCCATGTAACCAAGTTGGTGGACGCTGACATCCGTAACTTGCATCCGCAGCTCCTCTTAGAATGGTTGTGGTGTCCGCAGTGCCAAAAATGGCAAGTGAGCCTGCCGCCGTATTGTCCGCGCGGGCACCTGGTGCCGTGCCCGCCATAGTTCAGTAGCTTCGGAGTAGATGATGGGTGTGATGATGTTAACTATCTTTTTCTCTGGGTTTCGCCGGTGGCTGGCGGCTTTCTTCCAGCCTAGCGCCTTGATCGCTAGATTGTGGGCGTGGACTATCATCGCTTTTTCGCAAAATCTGTCCCTGGTCGCTGGCCTGGGGACGGGATTGTTGATCGGTATCGGACTGTCGCGGCGGCCTCTTGTCAGTGTTCATCATCAACCTGCTATGGTGAAAGAAACTACTTTCTCGGAAAAAGAAACCCTGGCCCTACAGGAAATCAAAGAAATGTATGCCCAGGGTATGGATGCAGTCGAAGTGCTGGCTAATAAAGCCACCTCACTGCTTGCCAACTCCGGCTTGATTCTTACCTTGTTCGGCATATTACAGCTTGCCTTGCTAAAACTTGGGCAGCCTGTTTGGTATCAGATCGGCCTGGCATTGGTGATTGGTCTCTATGCCGCCGCTGTTATCCTGTTCTTAATTGTCCTTGCGCCGCGCAACTATCGTATGGCCTTTGTGGCCGATTGGGAGGGCGTAGATAAGGCCATCCTTAAGCTAGATGCTGAAAAAGTGCTTTTGCAGCTTATGGCTAACTACCTGGAGCGCATTCAACACAATGATTCTATCCATCATCGCAACGTCGTTTGTTACCAATGGGCTATTCGCCTTTTCGGCATCACGACGATTTTATTGGTCGCGTTGAGCCTGTTTGCTCAACGTTAGTGTTAACGAATCACAAGATAACTAGAGGTACACTATGAACGAAGAAGAAATTCGCAAGATTGCCCACGCGGAAGCCATGGCGGTGTTGGGCAGAAAAACTATCTCTGAAGAAGAAATTCGCAAGATTGCCCACGATCAAGCCTCTAAAACCTGCTTCTCCTATTTTCTTATTATTGTTTTTTCCATCGCCGTAGCCATTGCGGAACATTTTCTATTTCCATAGCCAATGTGTCAACGCGCTGGTAATTAATGCCGACACGATCCCGGCGAGTGTGGCCCGCCATTCTGATTTGGCGTCTTCCCATTCTTCCTTTAGCCAACGGCGCCATCCTGGAAGCGCCCAGTGCTGTGCGTAAGTGTGTGCTTCGGCGGTTAATACAAACGTATTTCCTGCTGACAGACCGGATAAGCCGCGCCCTACCTCGATTAAATTGCGCGTTTCCCAGACTTCCAGCCAGTCCGGTAGGATGACAAGCGGCGTAAGCTGCGCTTGGTGCCTATTTAGCGGCGCGACGTAAACATCGTCATCCGTGCGCCCGATGATGAACTCTAGTGATTGTTGAGCGTTTGTTTCCGCTGCTACTATTTTCAACAGCGCGGCGCGTTGATCGGGAGTAAGTTTCTGCATGTCTTAATGCCCTTTCGAGCAGTTATCTACAAACACAAAAGCCCCCGGAACTAGCCGGGGGCTTTTGTGTTTAAAAATATGATACATAGCTAGTTCTTAGCAAAAAGATTATGCCCCAGAGAGGACTCTGATGGCATCTTTTAAGAACTACGCTGTGCGTCGTTAACTTACGTCAATTATAGCATAAATTACCCCAAACGCACATTCATTTCCGGGGCAAAACGCCAAATGAACGGCCAGAGCGGTTCTAGCCATTCAGCAGGGACGATGCGCGCGATGTGACCGTCAGCTAGTGGATTACCAGAAACTTCCACGCGCACAAAGAGCGAGCGCATGACGTTGCGCTGCTCTTTGCGGGTAATGAGCGGTAATCCTGAAAGCAGGTCTTTGAACTGGTTGACCGTGGCGAGGATGGCGGCGATGTCGGCAGGTATGGCGGCGCGCGCGGTAGCCAGATCGTGTTCGAGCTGTGCCACTTGTGCCTGATATTGCGACTCAGAGACACGTCCGGCCAGATAAGCCGCTGCCAGCCGTTGCAGACGTTTTTCAAGGCGCATGACGGTTTTACGCTCCTGTGCGGCTGTGGGAGCCAGGGCATCCAGGGCCTCGTAAATTGCAGGAAGGATGGCCGGTGAATCGAGTTGTTCACACCATGCCACGAAGCACTGATCAAAGTCGTCGGCATCAATCCACGCGGGGCGTTTGCAGCGTGCGTGGTGGCGATAGACGTGGCGGCCATCTTGCGCGCTGCCGACCAAGGGCTTACCACATTCCGCGCAGGCCAGCACGCCGGTCAATAGATAGGCGTGATTAGGTCCCTTGTGGGGGTAAGTGCGCGCGCGGCGCTGCACTTCGGCCCCTACTGTCGCGCAAAGGCCCGGATCAAGCAGGGGATCGTGCGCGCCTTTGAGGACTTCGGTGGGGCCATCCTTCAGGCGGCCCAGGGGGAGATCGCCGGCGTAGAGTTGCCAGGCGGCCATCACCCGGCGCGCATCGTCCACCGTCCAGGCGCGGGGCGCGCCCTGGCGGGTCTTGAAGCACCACCCCTCGGCATTGAGGGCGGCGGCAAGGGCGTCATAGGTATACTCGCCGGTGGCAAACAACTCGTAAGCGCGCGCCAGCGCGCCGTGGTAGGCTCGCGCGACGGGTTCTCCGGTCTGCGGGTGGGGCAGATACAGCGTTTCGGGATCGGGTGATAGGATGCCTTTTTCGCGCTGGCAGCCGAAGGGAATTGGCCCCCAGTGTTGCCCGATGCTGTGGCGTTTGTAGGCGATGTTGGCCGTGACGCGCTCTGAGGTTTTGCGCGCTTCCATCTCGTACATTGAAACCAACACCGTCGCCAGCATCCGCCCACCGGCGGTGCCCGTGTCTACCAGGTCGTGAACCAGCACGATGCGCTTCTCCAACTGCTCCAGTTCGTCTACGAACTCCAGGAATTCGCGCGTATTGCGATAGACGCGGCTCAGATCGTAAGCGGCGATGCCGGCCACGTCCGCGCGCGCCAGTTGCGTCTTGAGCCGCAACCACTCCGGGCGGCCTTCTTCGGAGAGGCCGCTGCGATGGCCCTCCGCGTCTACGTACCATTCACAGGCGAAGCCCAGCGCCGCGACGAGCGCCTGCACGGCCACCTGTTGTTGTTCGGGGGACACGCTGGCATTTTCATCGGGCATATACGAGCGCCGGACGTAACAGAGTAAAGTTTTCATGCTTCAAGGGTACTGTAGAAAGGGCGATTTGTGAATAGGATTCCCGTAAAAAGCGGCGCAATTGGGAATTGCGCCGCTTGAAAAGCCGCTACCACGTTAACTGATTTTATACCACAAAAACAAATGTTCTAGCAATTGCCCCACCCCGCGCTTATTCCCCAGAAAATAAGCGCGTTAAAGCCAAACGATGTTATAATTTAGCGAGAATAGAACAGGCGAGCCGACTCAGCTACTAACTACGGGTATCACGCCTTAAGCGCGATAGGTTTGTCCGCAAACGCAACGCCGTGCTTGCCCGGGTCGCAACGTGAAGCTCCGACCACAGGCGCAGCGCACTTTCAAAGTCAACTTGACTGGGCGTACTCGTCTTCTCATCTTTTGCCTCCTTTCCGCTCGGCTCATTGGCAAACGTGCTCGCGTTTGCCAATGGCCCAACGAGATGACGAGTCGGCCCGCCTGCTCTATTCTCGCTAACCAACAAAAAAGCCGCCCACCAGGGCGGCTAGATGCAATGCTTGACATGAGGTGCTTGTATGTTATCATACATACAAAGCACTCATGATCCGTCAGATCATTGCTTTCCGCCGCCCGCTTGCCCAAGCGGGCTTTTTATTTTTATTCGCTCATTTGTTCTACCCATTATAATCTGACCACAGTAAATCGCAAATATATCAGAGGCCGCTCCGGAGTACGCCCGGCACGGCCTCGTTTGTTGTGTACTCATCCCCATTATTTCCCAGGAAATAATCTGCCCCCCAATTTCTCAACAGAACACAAGTTCTATATTGACAAGATCGAAAGTGGGCTTATAATCAGGGTAGTTGCGTAAATTGTTACGCAACCTTAACAGAATTAAACAAGCGAACGACGGGAGGGTTGCCGCCCATCCCGCCGTTCTAGCCCGACCACCAGCGCATTGGCGGACAGGTTAACCTCATTATATCACGAGAATTGAGGCCCCCCGTCGCAGCTTGCTGGCGGGGGGCTTTTCTATTTCAACCTATAGGAGGCGATGATGACGAAGGCAGAGAGTGTACAAATGTTGGCGACGTTGGAGACATTGCTCCCGCAGTATCGGGAGCGGTGCGCGAAGTTTTATGAGACCCACGATCAGAACAGCGACCCCATCGCTGCGAATCGCTGGATTCACCGAGAGTTAATGGATCGTTTTGGGACTCAGCCGGTTTTGGCAGAGGGCGTGAAGATTCGCCGCCGGCTGACTATCGCCCGCACCGGCGTGCTGATTCTGCTCAAGGGGCGGAAGTCCCAGCCCTGCGAGTCCAAGCTGTGGAAGTGATGGGATGAGCGGTTACAGCTTCCCCGCAATCTGGCCGACCACTGGCCCGGTGATGCTGCAAAAGGCGCCCCAGGATAATGCGGCCCCTAAACGCGACTGCCTGGAATTCATCACCTGCCGTGGCGGGCGGTTCTACATCGCCATTGATGCCGGGCGGCCGCGTCCTGCCGGGATGACCTACCAGGAAGCCCGGAGTTGGGCGAAATTCGGCACAGTGGCATTTGATACGCGCCCCTACAGCTGGAACGTTTGTGCTACGTTCTGCGAGCCTTTCCCGCGCTGTGTGCGGCTGGTGAGTGCGACGCGCGGCACGTGTTTTGTGGAGTTGCGCGAGGGCGCGCCAGTCCCGATCACCCTCGCGGAATTGTCCGCCGTAGCGGTGGCGCTGCCCGGCGCGTGGACGCCGCAAGGCAAGATCGTGGGCACATTGGAGGTGTAGTATGTTGAACATTGCTATTTTAACCAAAGGTGACTTGGTTGCTTTGCGGGCGCAGTTGCGCGCGGCTTGCCTGACGCGCGACATCCTGGCCGTGATGCTGGACGAGGTGCGGCAGGAGCTCGCCGAGGTGCGCGCGCTGACCGACCAGTTGGCCGCCGAATTGGAGTGCGCGAGCGCTCCCCAAGACTGTTTACAGGAGGAATACGATGCCGAAGAGAATTGTGGATGAAGGCCCGCACGTGGTGGAAACGCCGGCGGGAGTGCCCTTGTTGGCCCAGGTGCTGCACCGCGCGCGCCAGATGTCGTCGCGCGCCCGCGCCCCTTATGTGACGGAGGTATGCCAGACCTGCGGCGACGTGATCGCCCTCACGCCAGTGACGTTATGGAGTGGGTACGTCGTGACGCTGTTGCAGCGGCTGGAGACCGCCGCCGGGGAGAAGGAGCACGCACCGAATTTTGCGCAGGTGCTAGGAACGCTAGAGGCCGCGCTGCAAGCCCGCGCGGCCTCCGGTAGTTGGAAGTGAACCTGGGCTGCGGTCACAGCCCAGGTTCGGGTGGGGTTACATGCTATGCACCCAAAGGCATTGTAACCCCATCCACCTGGGGCGTCAAGCGAGGTGAATATGGAAATTTTAGCTGAAGAACAAACTGTCTATCGCGTCCCGGTGGAGCTGCGCGAATCCAGTGCTGCTTGCCAGGCGTGGCAGGAGGCCGCAGATATATATCGCAAGGGCATCCCGGAGTTGAGCTATCGTCTCGGCGATACGCCCGAAGACTATGCCCGTTTGCTGTCTAACGCGGCCAGGGTGGGGGAGGCGCGCGTGCGCACCTACCTGTATGAGATGGCCCGCCGTGATTGGGCGCGCTTCGCGGCCTCTGGCAACGATTCGCGTCTGGCGCCGCTGGACCTGGTGCAGTACGTGGACATCCGCAAAGCGGGCGAGATGTGGATCACCGTATCGCACTATCCGCGCCACGAGATCGTGACGCACAACAAGCCGGTAAACATCGCGGACGCCCTGGACAAAATGCGCGCGGTAGGCTGGACGATCCGCAATTACGGCGCGCGTTGGTATCGCGCCTGGCCGGGACGCCCGACGCCGGTGCGCACAGCGGAGGAAGTGAAGCGCGCGCGGCAGGAGATCGTCAATGGGACGTTTTACATCCCGGAGGACTTCAACCTGCCTCCGGGTCAGGTTGATCTGGCTTTTGACCTATAGGAGGAACGCAATGCCTTTCAAGAAGATGGAACCACTGAAGTACCCCCCGCGCCTGTGGGCGCTGGTGGGCTTTCCCGGCAGCGGGAAAAGCACCTTTGCTACCCAGATGCGCGGGCCGCTGTTGGCGATTGACGCGGATCAGCGCTTTGGCGAGGTGTTGGGATTGACCGGGCAGCCCGTGTACGCCCTGAGCGCCGTGGCCGTCGACAATACAGACCCGGAGCGGGTGGCGCAACTGCTCGAAGAGAATATGCCCGGCTCCGGGATCAAGACGATTGTGGTGGACAGCCTGACCACGATCATCGCGCCCCTGGTGACTAAAGCGGTTATTGACAACGACGCCGGCCGCAACAAGAACAAGATGGCGGCTTTCAAGGACAAGGCCCTGACGATGCGCTTGCTGCAAGACAGCGCCACCAAGTGGGGTTGTGACGTGTTGTGGATTTACCACCTCCAGGAGGGGCGCGACGCCCAGGCTAACCAGCAGACGGCGGCCACGATCAGCCGCACCGAGCGCGCGCGTTTGCTGCGCAGCCTGAACTTGAAGTTGGAGGTCGTGCAGGAAGACGCGCGCCGGGGCATCAAAGTCACGTGGGCGCGTCGGGGACGGGCCTACCCCGCCGCGCCGGTGCTCTGGGATGAGACCGGCACGTGGGCCGGGATGCCTGAAAAGATCGAGGCGGCGGTGTACGATGGCTTGTCGCAACAAGAGCGCGACGCCATCGAACAGCAGGTCCCGGCGACTTTTAAGACCGATGAGGACGCGATTGCCTGGGGCTTTGAGCAGGGCGCGTTCCAGGCGCTACAACACGCGCGCAATGCCTACGACAAGCTGAAGGCCGAATTGCACCCGCAGAACGCCGAGGAAGTGACGGCGTTATGGGTGGCAAACGTGGAATATCGGCTGGCTGAGGCGCAGGAGGCGGATCCCGCCGATGAGCCGGCGCCGGGCGCTGTGTTGGACGAATTCTTCCCGCGTGAGGATACGCCGGCGACGAACACGCCACCGACACCAAAAACCGCACCAGAACCGCCTACGCCCTCCAAAGCGACCGATAGCACCGCTTTCTGGACGCAGTTCTACGCCATGAAGGCGCAGGGCAAGCTCCCCAATGCCGATCGCTTGAAGACGGCGCCGGAGATCAAGGCCGCGCAAGCGTCGGGGGATTGGGAAACCGCAATGAAGTGGCTGCGCACGCAAGTGCGCGATTAACCCCGTGTCGGCCGGGGAGCGCGTTGTCTTGACGCGCTCCCCATCCGGGGGGCTGGCTGAGTATTTCCTGGGAAATAGTCCTGGGAAGGTAACAACGAAGGAGTGGATGACGATGATTAGAGTGCAATTAGACCGAGTGGATGACAACCCCCACCAGAGCCGCCTCAATTACGGCGATCTGACCGACCTGAAGGCCAGTTTCACGGGCATGATGGCGACCCTCCCGGAGACTTCCGGGTTGCTACAGGTGCCGTTGGCGCGCTTGGTGCTGGATGGACGGGTGGTGGATCCGCTGCCGCGCGATGTGACGGCCTTCCTGGCCGAGACGCCGGCGCGCGTGGAATTGGCCTACGGCCACCGGCGCAAACGCGCCTTCCAGCAACTCGCGCTTTCCGCTGGCGACGCCAACGATTTCAAGACTTTTCCGGTCAATCTGGCCGTGCTCGACGACGAGACGATGGCGAGCATCGCCTGGGAAGAGAACGAGAAACGTCAGGATATATCCGACATCGAACGCGCCGTCGCCATCGAAAAGGCTTTGCACACTTTTGGTTGGACGCAGGCCGAGGTGGGCCAACGGTGGGGTCTCAGCCAGAGCGCGGTGGCAAACTTGCTGCGGCTGCTGCGCCTGCCGGACAAGGTGCGGGGAATGATCCGCGATGGCGAAATCACCGGGCGTCACGGGCGCGCGCTGTTGCCGCTGGTGGATATTGAGGCGCGGTTGGAGGTGTATCTGACGGTCCTGCGTGGGGACGGCAGCGAATCGCCCCCGGTGACTGTGGTGGAACGCGCTGTGGCCGGGTATCTGGAGCAAAATACGTATTCACTCGCGGATGCGCCGTGGGCGGATGAATGGGCGCCGGAGGGCCTCAGTGAGACGGAGCGCGCCTGCGCCGGTTGTCCCCGGCGGGTTAGAGTGGGTCGGGACGAGCGTTGCACTAACCTGGTATGTTACCACGCCAAGCAGAAGGCGTACAAGCACCAGGTGCGCGGGCCGGGAATGGCTGCCCGCGTGTACAACGAGCAGCAGGCGCGCGGGTGGGAAGCGGTCGCGTCACCCAGCGGGTGGGCGCAGTGTAGCGGCTGCCACCGCACTCCGCGCGACTTCACTACCCAAACTGGGGAGTGGTTGCAGGCCGGTACTGTCTACATCTGTCCTGAATGTGCTGCGCGCGCGCAGTTGCACCCGTGCTCGGCTAAGAGTGTGTCCCCAGCGCCGGAAGTTTATCATCCCACGCCGAGCGATCCAAAGTCGTTACGCCGGGATGAGGCGGCGGAGTATTTCCCGGCTGGGCCGCCGCCGGCATACGCAGAAACCGTCGAACGTGGCGACCCGGCCACCGGCTTTACGTCCGGTGAGGACGAGGAGGGCGACGGCTTCGGCGCGGGTTACGTGGCCCAGGCGCAGGCAGAAGCAGCGGCGGCGCGCCCGACACTGCCCGCGCCCCAGGCGAAGGTGGTCTATACGTCGGCCAGCCTCCCGGCGCCGACGTTGACGAAGCCCGCGCCGGTGGTCGTGTTGACGGCGCGGATTATGCCCCCCAGCAACGGCGATGGGTTCGACGCGCGGCGGGTGCTGGTCTCCATCGGCAACGAGGGGGCCGGGCCGGCGGTGCTGCGGTCGGGGGCGTTTGGCGACATCGGGGTCTTGATCGGGGAAGCGCTGCACGCGCATTTCCCGGAGATGCAGAGTGAGGAGTGAGGAATTAGGAGTGAGGAGCGAGCGATGAAAATCTACAAGTACAACGATTATGAGTACAAGGACGAGGCCGGGGAATTCACGACGGAAGAGGTCAAGCGCCAATTGACGCAGTATTTCCCGGAGATTGCCAATTGCACGGTGGAAGAGAAAAAGAGCGGGGAGGATACCGTCGTCACGTTCGTGAAACGGGCGGGAACGAAGGGCCGAGAGGGAGAGGGGGAGAGAGGGAGCGGGGGAGACTTGCTGTCTGACCTCCACGCCGCCGGCGAGCTGCCAATACAGGATGGAGACGATGACCCCGCGTGACGTGCTGACGCGGCTGGACGCGCTGCCGCCGGTGGACTTGCCGGCGGTGGCGCTGGTCCTGTGGCTGTTGGAGTGGGACGGGGAGACGCTGGACGATTGCCCGCTCTCCGTCGCCAACGACGCCGAGCTATTCGCGGCCTGTGAGCAGGCGCAGGCGGCCCTGGCGCAATATGCCGGTATTTCTGGGAGGTTTAAGGAACGATGTGTGCAGCAATGGCAACCCATACCGGCCCCACAGCCGCCGGTGGGCTTCTAAATTTCGGGGCGGTCGAGCGCCTGTTTCGCCGCTTCCGGCTGCCGCGCTACGGCGCGCTGGCCGAGGCGTGCGGCGATCCAGAAGTGCGGCTGATTGTCCGCGCCTTGCGCCGCGCGTTCGCCGACGTGTTCGACGCGCCGGAAACACCGTTACTGGGGGCGTTGGAGTGTGAGGATTGGCTGCTCGCCAACGTCGAGCGCCATTTGTTCCCGCTCGATTTGGAGTACATCAACCAGATGCTCTATAGCGCCGAAGAGTCGGTCTTGCTGGGGGCGGTGTGCTTTGACGCCGCCGGCATCCCCTGGGAGGTATGCGGGATGGGCAACCTGCCGGCCGGTATCGAGGCGTTGTACGCGCTGACGTATCGCTCGTTGATACCGTTTGCCGGTATCAACGATGTCGGCGAGCTGGGCGACCGCCTCATCGAGACGGACGATGAGGTTGGTGAGTGGCTGACCGACCATGACTTACTTGAGAGCGCGTGGGGGTATCCGCTGATCCTGGCGGCGTTGCAAGCCTTACCCGCCCCCTTCACCGGCCTGGCCGCCGGCTATCGCCGTCTGGCGCGGCAGTCCGGCAATACGTTTATAGACACGCTGCCCGGCAGTTGGATAGGGGAATATGGTGTTTTTTGGGGAGAGGAAAGTGACTATGGCTGGTCGCCGCATGACTTGCGCCGATTGGCAGACGAGTGGGCAGAGGTGGCCCCGGAAGCGCAGGCGTGGCATGCCTACCAGGATTGGTATATCACCACACCGGGCGCGGAAGGCATGGTGATTAAGACGCTCTGTGCGGCGCTGGAATTGGCGCTGCCCGAGGAGAATGACGATGACGACGATGACGACTTTGACGCAGGTGCATAGCGCGCTGGACGTGGCGCGCTACGGCCTGAATCCCGCGCAGGATTACCAGAAACTACGCGGGCGGCTGGACGTGTACGACGAAGCGCTGCTGTGGACGCGCTACCTGGACGACGGGCGCGCCTCCACTTACGAGGTCTCGCCGCTAGATGTGGGGGCTGCGTTTGCCGATCTGCCGCTCGTGACTGGCATTCTGCCGCCGGATTGCCTGTGGTATCGCAAAACGGGCGGCGAGCAGGTGGGGCTGTACGTCGCGCCGCAGGCGTGGACGTTGCGGGATCACGAAGATACCGTGTTTGAGAGTGTGCCCCTGCCGGGTCTGGTATTTTGCGGCGCCGGTGGCGAATATCGCGTCTTCGCCGTCAAGCATCGCCCGGTGGACGCGAGTGAGGGCTTGTTCCACGCGCCATTGCCCAACGTCTTCAGAGATGGGCGGATTTGTAAGGGGAGCGCGGCTTTCCCGGCCTGCACGCTGCGCACGGTTCACGCGGCGCTTAAGTTGTTTATGGTCGAGAGCGCCTTCAGCGATCACTTGCGCGGCGGGCGCTGCAAATCGTATGACGACGACGTGCGCGGCCTGTGGGCGACGCTGGCTGGTCAGCCGGAATTCCCGGAGGGCGAATTGCTTCCGGCAAAAATGCAGGTAGGGCAATTATGGGCGCTATAATCTCGCCGGCGGCGTACACGATCTATCAGGGCAGCGCGCCGACCGTGCCGCCGGGCAAGAGCTACGCTTATCTCCTGGCCGGGAATGGCGTCTTCAAGCTGGCCGAATCGGCCTACTTGCGCGCGCTGATCCCGGTCGCGCCGGGGCGGGTGGCCGGGTTGCCGCCGTTGACGCCGGAGGTCGCGCTGCGGGTGGACATTCAGCCGCAATTATGGGAGCACATCCTGGCCGATGCGCGCCGCGTGGCCTGGGAGACGCCGCGCGAGGCGATGTACCACGTGCGCGTCAACGGCCATGGCGTCAGCGTCGAATCGCCGGCGCAGGTTGGCACTGCCGGACATCTGGCCTACCAGGGCGGCGCCGGGGCCGACGTGGTAATGGACGTACACAGTCATTGCCAGATGGCGGCGTTTTTCAGCGGCACCGATAACGCCGACGAGCAGGGTTTCAGGATTTACGGCGTGATCGGGCGCATCTTCACCCAACCGGAAATCCGGCTGCGCGTGGGGGTGTATGGAGATTTCTGGCCGATCAAGGCGGAGGAGCTATGAAAACCGTGGTAGAAATGTTTGGGGATGGATGGCGCGCTGTGGATGCGAAGTGGTTGGATTATCCAGAGCGCAACCAGTATTTCACTGAGGAATGGACGATGCAGGAGCGGCGGACGTTTGGCATGGGCGCTACGGCAATTCTGAGAGCGTTATGCCGGTTGGATGATGGGCACATGCAGCGCTATACCGATGGTAAATACCGTCCGTTGCGCACGGGGATGTTCACCCTTGAGGATATGGCAGTGATGTTCGTAGCATGGCTGCGCGCAGAGCGGTATATCTATGGATTTGGGAGAGGTTGTGGTGAGCTGATGAAGCAGTTCTTCGCCCCATTCCTGGATGGCGACGAGACGCCGCGCGCGCCGGCGGTGGCCCTGTATCCGGTGGACGTGCCGCAGATTTTCGCGGCGATTGTGGACGCGGTGGAGGCCGCCGAACGCCTGCCGGTGCGTCACGCAGTGGGCGGTGCGATGTATCCGGTGCGGGATCAGATTTTGCAGAACATTGGGACGTTGGCACGGGCGGGCTATGAAATCACGCGCCAGGTGGGGATGACGCTATGATTACCCTCACCCACGAAAAGCGCTATCGTATCCAGATCGGAGACCCGGAGCAGTTCCCGATCACCCTGGTGGGCTGCGGCGGGACGGGCAGCTTCCTGGCGCTGCACCTGGCGCGGCTGGCGTATCACCTGCGCGAGCAGTACGGCAAAGACGTGCGCCTGGTCTTCGTTGATCCCGACCGCGTGGAGGCCAAGAACATCGGGCGGCAAAACTTCTGCCCGGCGGAGATCGGGGAGCACAAGGCGCACACGCTGATGCGGCGCTACAATGCGGCCTTCGGCCTGGACATCCAGGCGGTCTGTGCGCCCTTCGAGCCGAGTATGACGACCGGGAGCGTCGCGTTCCGGCTGCTGATTGGCGCGGTGGATAACGCGGCGGCGCGGCGCGAGTTGCAGACGGCGGCCACGGTGATGGGCGGCGCGACGTGGTGGCTGGACTGCGGCAATCACGAGCACGCCGGGCAGGTGCTCCTGGGGAATCGCGCCGATCTGACCGCGCCGGAGAT
>JAKQHY010000056.1 GCA_029555965.1 Chloroflexota bacterium
CGCGGGCAATCCCTTCACCACCACCGCCCCCAGAATCAGCAGCAGGCTTCCCAGGACGATGGCCAGCGAGGCGATCATCAATCCCAGAAAAAAGCGCTCTTCCAAATGCTTACGTTTAAGTCGTCTCATAGTCCGTAGTCCGTAGTCCGTAGTCCGTAATTCGTAATTCGTAATTCGCAATTCGTAATTCGTAATTCGTAATTCGCCGATCCGCTGATCCGCAACTCCTAACTCCTAACTCGCCCCTCGCCTCATGTGGCTCGTTTGATGGCGCGCAGCAAGACGACGCGGGCGATGATGGTGAAAGCCAACACGATCAGCAGCAAAATCAGTGCGGCGGCCAGTAGCGCGGCGTCGTAGAGGGGGATGGACATCATTTCGCCGTAGTTGTTGGCGATGAGCGCAGAAAGAGGATACCCGGCGTCGAAGATGGAGTGGGGCAGTTGGGGGACGTTGCCGACGACCATCATCACGGCCATCGTCTCGCCGAAGGCGCGGGAGAAACCCAGGATGACGGAGGCGATGATTCCCGGCAGCGCGCGCCGCAGCACGACGCCCTTGACAGCCTGCCAACGGGTCGCGCCCAGGGCCAGCGCGGCCTCGCGCAGCCCGCCCGGCACGGCGTGGATCACCTCTTCCGCCGTGGAGATGATGACCGGGAAGACCATCGCCGCCAGCACAATCCCCCCGGCCAGCACGCTGTACCCGGTGGGATTCTTGCTCTGGAAAAAGGGCGCGGCGGGCAGGGCCAGTGCGCTCCACGGGATGAGGACGTCGCGGATGAAAGGGACGATCATCAGCGTGCCCCACAGACCGTACACCACCGAGGGGATGCCGGCCAGCAGGTCAATCAGCGGCTTGACGGCTTCCCGCAAGCGGCGCGGCGCGTATTCGGCCAGATAGATGGCCGACAGCAGGCAGGGGGGGACGGCCAACAGCATCGCCAGCACTGTGACCCACAGAGAGCCGGCGATGAAGGGCAGGAATCCAAACTCTTTTTGCAGCGGCTTCCACACCGATGCGGTCAGCAGCTTGTCCAGCGGGGCAATATCTAGCAGCGGGCGGGCGCGCATCAGCAGCGCGATGGCAATGACCGGCGCTAACGCGGCGGCAAACGCCGTGAGCGCGCCCATCACGCGCCCCGCCCACTGTTCTTTGAGTTGCCGGAGGGTGGTGTGTTGTTTCACCGTGGTTTTACAGGAAATCAGAAATGAGTAATGAGTAATGAGTCTCATTACTCATTACTCGTTACTCATTACTCATTACTCGTTACTCATTACTTAAGTTTCGCCAATTCCACTTCTACCTGCGCCTCGGTCAGGGGAATGAACCCCGTCGGATCGGCGAAGGTCTGCCCGTCGGTCAGCGTCCAGCGGATGAAAGCCAGCGCCAGCCCGGTCGGCTTGCCGTTGGTGACGAGGTTGAGTCCACGCGCGGGCGGCGACGGATACCGTTTTTCGGCGATAGCGAGCATCACGCCCTGTTTGTCGGCATAGTAAGCTTCGGCGGTATCTATCGCGTCGTTCTCATTCACATCTATCGGCGCAATTTGAAGGGCCTCGATGGGCTTGCTGGTGTTCATATCGTAGGCGAAGTTGAGATTGTTGAAGCCGATCCCCAGCGGGTCTTTGGCGACGGCTTCCGCCAGACCGGGGTCGCCGTAGACGGCCACGCCCTGCAAATCCTCCTGCTTGTACTTGCCGAGGTAGAGCGCCCAGGTTTCAGCCGCGCCGCAGGCGTCGGAGCGGGTGTAGACGTGAATTTCGTCCGTGATGCTCGGATCGCCGAGCACATCGCCCCAGGTCTTGGCCTTGCCCATCCAGATGGCCTCGAAGTCGGCGCGGGTGAGACCTTGGGCCTGAAGCTTGGCAAGGTGCGGGTTGCTGGCATTGATGGTCGGCAAGACGGCGTCCGCCACCACCGTGACCCAGAACGCGCCCTGGTCAAGCTCTTCCTGCTTGACTTCGCGGGACACCATGCCGATGTCGGCCGCCCCAGAGAGCGCATCGGTCATCCCCTTGCCGGCGCCGCCGGCCGAGATGTCGAACTGCACGTCCGGGTACACCTTCTGAAATTCCTCACCCCATTGTACAACCATTGGATATAAAGCCCAAGCGCCGGAGATGGTGAGCGTGCCGCTCAGCTTCTCGTCGCCCGATTTGCCTGTGTTGCCACACCCGCCGAGGAGCAGGCTCAACAAGGCCATTGCCAGAAAAATTTTGAAATACCGATTGTGCTGCATCCATAACCTCCTTAAGTGAAAGAAACTGGAAATTAGAAACTGGAAACCGGTAACTCGTTACTCATTTATTACCAATTTCCAATTACTCTATAAAACCTACCTGAATAGTGTGCTTTACGAACAAAAAAACATTACACGATCAGATCGGCCAGGGTAGTATGCTCCATCATTTCGGCGACGACGTCGCGCACGCGCTTCATCACTTTGCGCAGGCCGCACGCTTCCATATCCGGGCAGCCGCACGGCTCGAAGGCGGTCGCACTCACGCAGGGGATGGGAGCCAGCGGCCCGTCCAGCAAGCGGATAACTTCCGCCAACGTGATTTGTTCCGGCGGACGGGCGAGGCAATAGCCGCCCTGCGCGCCTTTCTGGCTGTTGACGATGCGCCCGTGCTTTAGGGTGAGCAAAATCTGTTCCAGGAATTTGGCCGGCATGTTGTTACGTTCGGCCAGTTCCTTGTTGGACACTGGCGCGTCGTGATAGTGCGCCGCCAGGTCTTGGAGGGCGCGCAAGCCATATTCGCCGCGTTTGGAGAGTTTCATGATCGCCTAGTTTTTATATAAAGCCTATATGTTTAATAGGATATATTGTATATGATTTACCAGAACCTGTCAAGGGACAATTTTCGTCAAGCGACAGCCGTGAAATGTCAGGCGTCAAACGTCAAGCTTTTACTGAAAGAGCATGACGTTTGACGTTTGACGTTTTACTGCTGCCGCTGCGCCATGATCGCTGCCTCGGTGATGGCGGCGATCATGCTGTCGGGGTGGGCGATGCCTTGGCCGGCGATGTCGAAGGCGGTGCCGTGGTCGGCGGAGGTGCGGATGATAGGCAGGCCCAGGGTGATGGTGATGGATTTTTCGAAGCCGTGCGTCTTGACGGCGATGTGCCCCTGATCGTGATACATGCACACGACCACGTCGTAGTCGCCGCGAATGGCCTGGAAGAAGACTGAGTCGGCGGGGATGGGGCCGCGCGCGTGGATGCCCTGCGCGTGCGCCTGCTGCACCGCTGGGCCGATGATGTCCAGCTCCTCACGCCCGATCAGGCCGTTATCGCCGTTGTGCGGATTCAGCCCGGCGACGGCCAGGCGCGGGGTGGGGTAGCCCAATGTGCGCATCCCCTCGTCGGTGATGACGATGGTATCCAGCACGTTGTCCACCGTGAGTTTGTCGGCGATGGCGCGGAAGGGGATGTGCCGCGTGACGTGCGTGACGCGCAGCCCCGGCGTCGCCAGCATCGTAGTGCAGCGCGGCGTTTGCGTGACTTCGGCCAGAATTTCGGTGTGGCCGATGTAATCAAATCCGGCCAGACGCATCGCCTCTTTGTTCAACGGCGCGGTCGCCACTGCGTCCACCGCGCCGGAGAGCGCCAGCTCGGTCGCTTTGAGGACGTACTCCACCGCCGCGCGCCCCGACGCCGGGCAAATCTGGCCGAGGGTCACGGCGGCGGGATCGAGGTTGTGCATGTCCAACAAGGTGAGTGCGTCCGGGCCGTAATCGGCCTGCGCGAAGTCTGTGACGGCTTTCACTGTCGCTTGTGCGGCGAAGGTCGCTTCCGCAAAGATGCGCGCGTCGCCAATGACGAGCGGGCGACAGAGCGTGTAAATCTCCGGCTGGCGCAGCGCCTTGACGACGACTTCCGGGCCAATGCCGGCCGCATCTCCAATGGTGATCGCAATAATCGGTAGGGTTTTCATCTTTTTCCTCCGTACAGTTTTTTTCTTCGGAACTTATGCAGCCAACCTTCCCGCAAGCTGAATTGAAGTCAACTGTATCGGTTAGTATAGGGAAGGGGGAAGAGAAGTCAAATATGGAAATCACGGCATTAGTGATAAAATGAAAACGTCATTTGGCCTGCCTTATTGACTCCTGAGAGGTGGTGTATGAGTTCACTGCTTACCCAATTCACCCTGAATGAATCCGCAGTTTTTAACATGACCATCACAATTTTGCTCTTGACCATCTTAGGCATTCTTTTGTTTGGCCGAGATCGGTCAAAATCAAGCTGGTGGCTGGCTGGCTTTTTTGGCGGCACAATCGGCGCCTTTGGAATGGCTTTTTTGTTCGACTCACTCATCCTATCGGGAGAATGGGCGCCAACTACCGGCCTGTGTTATATCCTTGGGTTAGGCTGCCTGCTCCAGTTTGCCTATCGTTTCCCTGCGCCGGCGCCAGGACGCACGCGCGCGGCCCGCGTGCTGCTGGTGCTTTCAGGATTGGCTTTCCTGGGCGATTTGGGACTCTTCATCGCCTGGTTCCGATTGTCCCACACTTACGATTCCATGGCGCCGGTGACTTTGACGGGGGTGAGCTTGACTGCCCTGGAATTTGTCGGAGTCATTGTCGTGCTGTTGTATCGCACCGTGCGCCTGACCTCTCAGCAGACGGACCCGGCCAAACTCCACTCTCGCTCAGGAATCTGGCCCTGGTTAAAGGGCGTCTGGTCAGCCCTGATCCGGCCGGTTGGCAGGGACGCGCGGGCCACACGGGCTTTTGCCCTGGTCTTGCTCAGTCCCTTGCTGGCAGCGGTATGGTACATTCTAGCTCGGGTGGTTTTAAGCGCGGTGATTCCCGACAGCGTTTACGACACCGTCTTTCAACTGTTGATCGTGTTCTTCTTGTTTACTTTTGCCATCGTCTACCTGAACCATGCGCCCGAAGCGACCACCTTCACGGCCAAACTGACCCTCAGCATGGTCACTGTGGTGTTGGCCGTAATTGCGGTTTTGAGTTACACCACCCTCTCTGCTCGCAAACCCGACTATGCCCAGGATGTCCATCTTGTGGAAGCCGCGTTGTTCTCTACCGGGCAGTTGGGTCAGGTTGAGGCGGATGATCTACCCGCCGAGGTGGTATGGGTCGTTTCATCGCCTCTGTCCGCCGATCCTTTGGCGGCTTCCAGCTATACGTGGCATTTTTCCCGTGGGGAATCGGTCTTTGATTATTGGCGTCTTTATAACCGTCATCTGATCTACTCTTTTCAGCGGGATGACCGCCTCTACCGCTTCGGTATCCCCAACACTATGTACCGGGACGCTATCAATCCCTATGGTCTGCCTGTCGTGATTGTGATGTTGGGCAGCATGGTCGTAGTCTTGCTGATTTTCCCCCTCTTTTTCCGGTCTAACCTGGTCAGGCCGCTCGAAGCGCTGGTGGATGGCATCAAACAGGTCAATCGCGGCGACCTGACCGTCAGCGTGCCGGTGCAGTTCCACGATGAAATTGGCTTCCTGACGCAATCCTTCAACGGCATGGTGAATTCCATCCACACGTCCAATCAACAGTTGGCGCACAGCGAGAAAAGATACCGCAGTCTGTTTGAGGATTCTTATGATGCCATTTATCTCGTTGACCAAACGGAGAATTTTGCGGATGCCAACCAGGCGATGCTGGACTTGTTTGGCTATAGCCGGGCCGAACTCTCCACAACCCCAGGCCAGGATATTTTTGCGGACGAGACCGAAGTGCAGCGTTTCCGGCAAGCGCTGCTCGAGACCGGTGGGGTGCGTGATTTTGAGGCGCGGCTCAAACGCAAGGATGGCGCGCTCATGGACGGTTTGCTGACAGTGACGGTGCGGCGCGACCAAAATGGCGAGATCATCGGCCGCCAGGGGGTGGTGCGTGACATCACGGAGCGCAAGCGGGCTCAAAAGCTCCTGGAGGATTACAGCCACACCCTGGAACAGGCGGTGGTGGAACGCACCGCCGAACTGTCGGCCGCCAAAGACGCCGCCGAGGCGGCGAACCGCGCCAAGAGCGTATTTCTGGCGAATATGAGCCACGAATTGCGCACGCCGCTCAATGCGATCCTGGGCTTTAGCGAGTTGATGGCGCGGGATGAGACATTGAACCAGGAGCAGCTTGAAAACCTGGAAACGATCAACCACAGCGGCGAGCATTTGCTAGGGCTGATCAACGATGTGTTGGATCTTTCCAAGATTGAGGCAGGGCGGGTGACATTGCAAGAAGAGCCATTTGACTTGCGCCGCTTGCTCGACGACCTGGAAGCCATGTTCCGCCTGCGCGCCGCGAAAAAGGGATTGGCGCTCACCTTTGAGCATACGCCGGATGTGCCACGCTGCATCCGCGCGGATCAAGGCAAACTGCGCCAGGTGCTCATCAATCTGTTGGGCAATGCAGTCAAGTTCACCGTCGAGGGCGGCATTACTTTAAGAGTAGACGGTAGACAGGAGACAGGAGACGGGGAGGGCGCTGAACAGCCGTCTACCGTCTACCGTCTACCGTCTACCATCTACCATCTACACTTTGAAATTCAGGACACCGGGGTGGGGATTGCGCCGGATGAAATCGGCCAGGTCTTTGCCGCATTTGAACAGACCGAGGCCGGACGCAAATCCCGCGAGGGCACGGGGTTGGGGCTGGCCATCAGCCGCCAGTTTGTACGCTTGATGGGCGGCGATATTGCCGTCCAGAGTGAAGGGACGCCGGGTAAAGGGAGTTGCTTTACCTTTGATGTGCAGGCCAACTTGCTTACCCAGGAGGAAATTGCCAGCTTGCCGTCCGGGCATACGCGCCGGCGCGTTGTAGGCCTGGAACCTGGCCACCCCGAGTATCGGCTGTTGATTGCGGACGATGTCGAGGTCAGCCGTAAGTTGTTGATCAAGATATTGAAACCCCTGGGCTTTGAGGTGCGCGAGGCGACCAACGGGCAAGAAGCCATTGAGATCTGGCAGACCTGGCAGCCTCACTTAATTCTAATGGACATGCGGATGCCGGTGATGGATGGGCGCGAAGCTACCCGGCGTATCAGGGCGACCCAGGCGGAAAAGGTCATCATTGTAGCCTTGACGGCCAGCGCCTTTGAAGAGGAGCGCGCCGGTGTGCTGGCGGAAGGCTGTGACGATTTCATCCGCAAGCCAATGCGCGAAGCGGACATTCTGACTGCATTGGAAAAGCACCTCGGAGCACGGTTTGTCTATGCAGACGAGAGTCTCGCCACCGAACCCGCGCCCCAGATGTCGCCGGAACAGATGGTCGAGGGGTTGGCCTCCATGCCGGCGGAGTGGTTGCCTACCTTCCGCCAGGCAGTGTGGGAGGGCGATTGGAGCATGATGGTTGAACTGCTCAAGCCGGTTGAGGCTACTCAGCCCGCGCTGGCCGCCGCTTTGGATCGGCTGGTCAACGACTTCCAACATGCGGAGTTGGAAGCCTTGATCACCAAGGCTATGGGATCGGAGTCACCAGGATCGACATGATCAGAGATCGGCCGGAACGCGCCAGGGTCGGATTGAGATGCAAAACGAGAGGCTTTCACCCCGAAAGCCTCTCGTTTCACGTCTTCCCGTTTCACGCCTCACGCTAACTGCCGGACGATTTGGACTGCCACGTCCCGGCGGCTCGGTTATAAATGTACCGGCCACTTCCATGCTCTTCGTAGAGATGCATCTGGCTTTGCTCCACATCTTCGTAGAATTCGGCCCCGCACTGCTCGCAGTGATACAGCCGCTCGCGTTCATAGTCCGCGCGGGGCAAGAACCCTACGTCTTTGCTTGCCAGCTTGCGCGGCGGCCGAGGCCCGCTGCGCCAGACTAACATGCCGTCGTAGACCACGGTGGGGTGGTTACATTTTGGGCAGGGGTAGTCTTCGTAGGGAGTCATTGTGCTATCTCAGTGTCTATTGGATAAGACTGATCCCTGCGACCGCACCCAACGATCGTATGACCTGTAGTTACCGGGATTGACGCACATACCTTTGAGTCAGTATTAGCAATGTTATCCCTAATCCAAAAAGCAATACCCCAATGACGCCACTTCTATGCGTGAGAAGTGCCCGCAGGCCCACCCGGGTGGGGGATTGCCCCGATTGCGCCACCAGGAAATACGAGAAGCCGGGAGTGTCCGCCGCGGCATAGACGTAATCCCCCACGGTGCCGTGACTGGCATGGGCGGTAAGTTCCGTCCAGACGTTAGTTCCGCCGGGGTTGTGGAAGGCCGCCGGTGTACCGGCGAAAGGAATTTCGTCGGCAAGCACCCACAGGCGCACTGTCGCGCTGAGGTTGTGTGTCGGTTGGATGCGAAAACAGCGCCGGGCGTAGGATGGCGAGACGGCGCCATCGGCTGTGCAATACTCGCCAGAAGCTAACGTCCCTACGGTGACGGTGACAGGACCCAAATCATTGTCTGTAGTGAGGTCTACCCCGCGATAATTGCCGAGGGACAGGAAAGTGACGGGCGCGCTGCCATCCACCGATTGCATTTGGCGGAGCGTCCCGCTGTTGACGACGGTATCCCTGATAGTCAATGCCGCGCCCTCCTGGATGATGAGCGTCGCGCCGTGCTCCACGATGAGGCGATAGCCTATGGCTTTATTGCTGACCGTGACGGTATCCCCTGTGCGAATGGTGACGATGGCATTGTAGCCGGGCGCAACAGATTGATCCCAGGTTCCGCCGGTTCCCCACGCGCCGCTCTGCATAGATTGATAAGCGAGGGGGGAGAACACGCCGCCCCAGAAGCCGCCCCGAAATGTGTATGCGCCCTCGGAGAGTGTGCCGGCGTCAGGCTGGCCGGTTGTGCCGTTCCAGTTGTACGCTCCTGCGTGGTTGGCGGTCGTGCCGCCGCCGTCTACCGTCCACCAGGAGAGGGCGTAGTCGTTGCCGGTTTGAGCATAGACTATGACGCTGGCGAATAGGAGCAGAGCGATCAAGGTTGGCAGAAAGCCGATCTTGTAGAATTTAGTCAGACTGCTCATAGCTAACTTCCTATCGCCGACTCACAATGTCGGCAGGTTCTCTTGTTATCCACATATAGACCCCATCGAAGGTAATATTGCATGGATCAACGATGGAAATGGTCTGGATGAGCGCGCCATCACTAGCGCGTAGGACACTGATGTTATCGCTCCCACTACTTGCCACCCACATAGAGGCACCATCAAAAGCTATGCCCATTGCTTGAACGCCAACTGTCGGCGTCATGACACGATAACCATCACTGACTCGCAATACGCTGACAGAGCCTGGATGGCTTACTATCCACATATTCGCGCCATCAAAAGCAAGACCCTCTGGCTGTGTAACAGTCGGGGTCATAACGTGATAGCCATCACTGGCACGCAATACACTAACACTATTGCTCCCTTCGTTGGATACCCATATATTCACACCATCAAACGCCAACCATGCAGGATGAACAGCAACAGTTGGCGTCATGACATGAAAACCATCGCTGGCCCGCAGTACACTAACCGTTGCACTTCCATAATTCGCTACCCACATATTCACACCATCAAAGGCCAAATCGTAGGGGGAACTACCAACAGGATAGGTCGCAACGAGGACGCCATCATTAACACGTATAACACTGACAGTATTGTCCCATATATTGGCAGTCCACATATTCACACCATCGAAGGCGATGCCATAAGGATGAGATCCAACCGTGGGGGTCATAATGCGATAACCATCGCTAACTCGCAGAACGCTAACGTTATCGTCATTCGTGTTTGCTATCCACATATTCACACCATCAAAAGCAATATCGCGTGGCGCATCGCCAACGCCAAAGTTAGAGGTGTTGGTAATCGTCGCATAACGTTTGATGGTTGCTACCCATTGTGGGCCAAGTCCAGCTTCTACATAACCCATTGGTGCATAGCGCGTATCGGCTGATGCTTGGGTAACGAAATCACTTGCGTGTTGCCCGTCAAGCAGATCTGCATTGCTGGTGTACAGCGCATACGGCGCGGGCGTGAGCGCCTGTCGCTCACCAAACGTGGTGAAGCCGGCGTCGCCGGGGCATTTCACGGCCAGTCCCAGCCATCGCGCCGTACCGGTGAAAACCCCCGTCCCAAAGTCTAGATTGACGGTGAGCAGCCCGTTGCTGATGGTCAACGTTCTGGTAATCGTGCTTCCCACTTGGTCGCCGCCGCTCGCCGCATCGTACAGGCGGAACGCCACGTCACAGTCGCCGTTGAGCGGCAGATCGTCTTTCATCAACTGCCCCTGGTAGGTAAACCCTGTGCCGAGCGGCGACTGCGGCCCACGCTGCGGTCGTTGTAAATTCCCGGCCTGGATCAGTCCGACCGCCAGGATCAATATCAAGACGGCCAATACTACACTGAATCCTATGGAAATACGTTTCATGTCAACCCTCCTGTTCTCTGCTGATAAGGGGAATAAAAAGGTTTCAGGTGTCTCCTGAATATGGAGAAATTATCACTCAAATCAGCAAAATTAACAAGGGCAATTGATGATTCATGAAACGCAAAACGTGAGGCTCTCCCTATGAACGCCTCACGTTTCACGTCTTCACGTTTCACGCCTCACTCCATCATCTTGCCTAAAAACTCCCCCGTATAGCTCCCTTCCACCCGCGCCACCTCCTCCGGCGTCCCCTGCGCGATCACCTGCCCGCCTGCGTCGCCGCCTTCCGGGCCGAGGTCTATCACCCAGTCGGCGGCGCGGATCACGTCCAGGTTGTGCTCGATGACGACGACGGTGTTGCCCGCGTCCGTCAGGCCGTGCAGCACTTTGAGCAGGTTCGCCACGTCCGCCGCGTGCAGGCCCGTCGTCGGCTCGTCGAGCAGGTAGAGCGTGCGCCCGGTGGCCTTGCGCGCCAGCTCCTTCGCCAGCTTGACGCGCTGCGCTTCCCCGCCGCTCAGGGTGGTGGCGGGTTGGCCCAGCTTGAGGTAGCCCAGCCCCACCTCGCTCATCAGCGCCAGGCGATTGCGGGCGGCGGGCACGTCCGCAAACAGCGCGGCGGCCTCGGCGATGGACATCTCCAGCACGTCGCTGATGGTGTGGCCGCGATAGGTCACGGTCAGCACGTCGCGGTTGAAGCGGTGGCCGTGGCACGCCGGGCAGCGGACTTCCACGTCCGGCATGAAGTGCATATTGACCAGCAACGTTCCCGCGCCCTGGCAGCGCTCGCAGCGGCCGCCCGGCGTGTTGAAGGAGAAGTGCCGCGCTTCCAGCCCCTGCCCGCGCGCCGCCAACGTGTTGGCAAACGTCTGGCGGATGGCCGTGAACGTGTCGGTGTACGTCGCCGCATTGGAGCGGGTCGTGCGCCCAATCGCGCTCTGGTCGAGGGTGATGATCTTGTCCAGGTGGTCCCAGCCGGTGATGGCGAGATGGTCGCCCGGCGGATCGCCGGCGTCGTAGAAGCGCTGCCGCGCCGCCCGGTCGAGGATGTCGAACATCAGTGACGACTTACCCGATCCCGACACCCCGCTCACGGCGATGAACAGACCCAGCGGGAAGCTCACGGTGACGTCTTTGAGGTTGTGGGCGCGCGCGCCGTGAATGGTCAGCCGCTTGCCATTGCCCCGTCGCCGCCGCTGCGGGGTGGGGATGGCGTCCTGCCCGGCGAGGTAGCGCCCGGTCACGGAAGCGGGGACGCCCGCCACCTCGTCCGGCGTCCCGGCGGCCACGATTTCCCCGCCGGACTCGCCCGCGCCCGGCCCGATGTCCACCACGTAATCGGCGGCGTGGATCATCTCCAGGTCGTGCTCCACCACCAGCACCGTGTTGCCCAGGTCGCGCAGTTGCCGCAGCACCTTGATCAGTCGTTCCGTGTCGCGCTGGTGCAGGCCGATGGTCGGCTCGTCGAGGACGTACAGCACGCCTGTCAGCCCGGAGCCGAGCAGCGATGCCAGCCGCAGTCGCTGCGCTTCCCCGGCGGAGAGGCTCGGCGAGGCGCGTTCCAACGTCAGGTAGCCCGCGCCCACGTCCACCAGACGGCGCACCCGCGCGTGTAAATCGTCCAGAATGGGCGCGAGAATGGGCTGCTCATCCGCCGGGATGACGCCGGGTAGTTGATCCAGCCAATCCGCCAGGGCCGTGAGCGGCAGCCGCGACACCTCGACAATGCTGCGGCCCGCCACCGTCACCTGGCGGCTCTCCCGGCGGATGCGCTCGCCCCCGCAATCCGGGCAGGTCTGCGTGGTGAGCAGCCGCTCCAACCCCTCGCGGTAATCGGGATTGCGGGCGTGATCCTCGTAGCGGCGCATCACGTTGGTGGCGAGGCCCTCGAAGTTGCCCTGGCCCACGGTCGTCGGCGGCTTCGTGTCGGGGAAGTGGCGGCGGAACAGGTCGCCGTAGCTGCCGTACAGCAAGAAGTCGCGCGCGGCCGGCGTCAGGGTGTGGATCGGCGCGTTCCGGTCGAAGGGGAAGCCGTAATACTCGCCCGCGCTTTGGAGGGTTTTGCCGTAGTGTTTGGCCTGTGGTTCGTTCCAAATCAGTACGCCCCCATCGGCCACACTGCGCGCCGGATCCATCAGGCGGCTGATGTTCGGCTGGATGGTCGTCCCCAGGCCGGTGCAGGTGGGGCAGGCGCCGGCGGGCTTGTTGAAGGAAAAGTGCGCCATCCCCAGCTCCGGGATGGGCGCGCCGCAGTGCGGGCATGGATACGTCGCGCCATCCTCTTCAGCCGCACCCGAATCTTCCGCCGTGGCCGCGCCCTCGGCCTCGTTGCTCCACGCTTCGGGATCGGTGGCCGGCGGGACTTCCGCGCCGCAGGCGGGGCAGGGGCGGCGTCCGACGCGCGCGTAGAGCACCCGCAGGTACGTGTAGACTTCGGTGGTCGTCCCCACCGTGGAGCGCGGGCTGCGGTTGGTGAGGTGCTGATCCACGCTGATGGACGGCGACAGGCCGGCGAGGCTCTCCACGGGCGGCTTGCTCAGGTACTCCACCAGCCCCAGCGACTCCATGTACTGCCGCTGGCCCTCCTTGTGCAAAATATCGAAGGCCAGCGTGGACTTGCCGGAGCCGGACAGTCCCGTGAACACCACCAGCTTGTTTTTGGGGAGGCTGAGGGAAACGTTTTTCAGATTGTGCAGCTTCGCGCCTTTGAGGGTGATTGTGTCTTGCATAGAGTTCTCCTTTAAGTTGGTAGACGGTAGACGGTAGACGGGTTGTTTGCCGTCTACCGTCTACCGTCTACTTTCTACCTTATCATACAACCCTGGTGCATAAGTGGAGGGTTAAGGGAAAATCAGTACGCAGATAAACGCAGATTCACGCAGATAATTTTTAAAAAAATCAGCGTTCATCAGCGTTTATCTGCGTCCTATATCTGATGGGATAGTTGCGCAAGAATGGATTGTTGGGTCTTCGCGGGGATGGCGTTGGCGTCCATACTGCTTTGCAGGAGGGGGAGGTCGCACGGGTGACGGCGCAGGTGTTGGAGCAGGGGGGCGATGCGGTCGGCGCGGTTGCGGGCCAGTTCGGTCGCCAGGCGCAGTTCGAGGGCGACGGCGGGGACAGTGTGCGCGCCGCAGGGGATGGGCGCGGCGTGCGTCCACGGGCCGGGGCCGGCGGTTTCCAGGCCGTCGGTGGATGTTTCTCTTTCTACGCACATCACGTTAATCTCTATGCCTCGGATGAGGGTGGTCGTCGTATACCGCTGTTCCTCTTCCATAAAGGTGGGCGGCGTCAGGCAGGGGAAGTCGGCCAGAGCGCGGGCGGCGGCATCCACCTGTTCGCGCGTTTTCACCAGCAGGTTGACGTCGTGGATGGGCAGGAAGACGCCTTGCAGCAGCGCCGCCGCCGTCCCGATGAGGCGGTACTCGTCGCCGAGGGCGGGTGCGATGCGATCCAGCGCGTCCCGCAGCACGTCGGCGAATTCGGCCACGACGATGGCGCGTCCGCCGGGGGCTGAGGCGGCTTTGCGAGAGGTGGGTTTCTCCATTTGCCGCTGGATCATCGCTTCCAACTGCGGGATGAGGTCGGCGGCGCGCGGTTCCAGGCTTGCCAGCGTGGAGAGCCAGCGGTCGGCGGCGGCGCCCACGTCGTCTTCCGGGTCGGGCGTGTCGAGCGCCTGGCGCAGGTTGGCGTCCCGGTCGGCGTCAAGCTGGCGGAGCATCCGCAGGATCGCCATGGGGCTGTAGCGGGCGTGGCGCAGCGTGCGGATGACGCGCAGTCGCCCGATCTCCGCCGGGCCATAGCGGCGATAGCCGTTGTCCGGGTCGCGCGGCACGGTCAGCAAGCCGTTGCGCTCCCAGTTGCGGAGCATATCGTGGGTCACATTTAGCCGCCTGGCGACCTGTCCGATGGAGAGCGGCGCATCGGTGGCGTCGGTCGCCGTCCCCTGCGCCCACCGTTCCAAAAGAGACACGGCGGCCTCGGCCTGCGTGCGCTCCGTGCGGATTTGCACCAGCACAGAGTACGCCAGTTCCAACGCGCCGCCCAAATTGCCGGACGCGGCGCGCTCGATCATCTGGTACAGCGTGCGTCGAATCGCGCCGCCGAGCCATGTGAAGTGCATCGCCGAGCGCACCAGCCGCATCTGATCCAGATGCGCCTGCGTGAACATCCGGTAACCGCTCGGCGTGCGCGGGATGGGTGGGAGCAGCTTCCATTCCTCATACACCCGCACCGTGTTGGGGTGGATCGCCAGGGCATACGCAATATCCGTCGTCCGCAAATAACGTGTCGTCACGCGGATAGGATAGCATAGGAAATGGGAAATAGGAAATAGGAGTTAGGAGTTAGGAGTTAGGGGTTAGGAGTTAGGAGTTAGGAGTTAGGAATGAGGCAACTCGCAACTCCTCACTCCTCACTCGCAACTCCTCACTCCTCATTCGCAACTCCTAACTCGCAACTCGCAACTCCTAACTCGACGCGCTGGCGTAGCGGCGGAGGCCGGTGCGGAAGAGGAGGGTGGCGACGGTGAAGAAGGCGAGGGCGACGGCGAGGCTGCCGAGCAGGATCGGCGGGGCCGCGAGGCCGCTGAGGGCCTGAGCGGGCACGGTGGTCATCACGCCGACAGGGACGATCCACGTCAGCACCAGACGCAGCCAGCCGGGGTACAGGCCGATGGGATAGCGCGCCATCTGGAAGAGAGCGTCGAACAGCCAGGTGAACAGGAAGCCGGGACTCCAGAAGACCAGCGCGCTGAACGCCAGCAGGATCGCGTACAGGGTAAGGAGGCCGGCGGCGAGGGCGACGAGAAACGCGAGCAGATTTGCCAGGGTGAGCGTCTGCCCCAGTTGGACGACAGCCGCGCCCAGCACGCCGAGGCCCAGCGCCAAATCCAGCAGCGCGAGCGGCCGCCAATAGCGGAAGCTGGCGAGGAATTGCACGTCCACCGGGCGCAGCAGCGTGAAGTCGAAGCGCCCTGTCCAGACTTCGCCATCCATTCCAGCCAGCGCCTCCAGGCTCGGCCCGATGAACAGCCCGCGCAGCGCGCCGAGGGTCAGGTACACGCCCAGCAGCGCCAGCGTCGAGGCCAGTGTCCAACCCTGAACGGTTTCCACGTGGCTGAACAGAATCACCAGCCCCAGCACCCCCGTCCCCAGGTTCAACAGTGAATATAAGAGACTGATCCAGAAGTTCATCCGGTAGGCCAGCACGTCTTGGAAGGCAATCACGATAAAGTGTTTGATCAGTTTTAGGTAGCGCATTATTTTCCCTTTTGATTGAACTTGCGCCTGAAGGCGCGGATTTTGAGGGTGTTTTTCGCAGGCGGGCATAGCCCGCCTGCGAAAAACACCTCTTTGAAAGCGGCTTTAGCCGCCAACGGCGGAGTATCGCTTGACGCCAGCGTGCCACATCACGGCGAACAGCGCGACGGCGACGGCGAGCCACGCGACTTGGGCGGCGAAGCCTGCGAGCAGCCCGGCGGCGTCCAGTTGGCCGGTCAGCACTTCGACAGGGAAGCCGACCATGTAGCGGAACGGCAGAAAGTGGGAGGCCTGCCGCAGGACGCCGGGCAGGAGCGCCGTCGGTGCGACCTGGCCCGCGAGCAGGAAAATGAGGGCGTCTTGCAGCGCCAGCAGCGCGTCGGCGCGGGTGGCCCAGAACGCGAGGAGCGCGAGCCAGTAGCCCCAGAAGAAGCGCAGCGCCCATGCCAGCGCCAGCGCGGGGATGAAGGCCAGCGTGTTCGTCAGGGTCAGGTGAAGTTCCGGGCGCAGGATCAGGGCCAGCACGGCGGTCACGGGGATGACGAACAGCATGTAGACCACTTTGCCCGCCACTTCCGAAGAAAGCGCGTCGAACACGGGCGAGAGGGGGCGTAACAGCAAGGAATTCATCCCACCGTAGCGGATCGTGTCGCCCACCGTCCAGTTGGTCTGGGAGTAGGTCAGTTGGTTCACCAGGATGAGCACGAGGTAGTAAGCCACGAATCCGCCGCGCGTCAGCCCGCCGATGCTCGCGCCGCCGGCTGCCGTCGCCCAGACGAAGAGGTAGATGAGCGGCGGGATCATCCAGCCGAAGGCCAGCAGGAAGAAGAAGCTGCGATGCTGCACCCACATCAGCCACGTTTTCTTGATCAGCGCCCAGCCGCCCCTCAGGTTGATGTTGAAAGAAGTGCTGAGTGCTGAGTGCTGAGGACTGAGGACTGAGGACGGAGGACTGAGGACTGAGCATTGATCTGTTGATCCGCTGACTCGCTGATCCGCTGACTCGCTGATCCGCTGATCCGCTGATTCTTGCCTCTTGCCTCTTGCTTCTTGCTTCATGCTGCCGCCTCCTTGACCACCGCGTACCGCAGCGCCACGAAATCGCCTTCGATGGCTTTGACGTCCAGCAGACGCAGGGGAATCAGCCCGTCTTTCCCGTCCAGGTCGGGCGCGACGAACATCGAGCGCGGGGAGACGCCGCCCACCAGACACGGGTTGAGCACCACGCTGACTTCGCTCACCAGCCCGGCGCGCAACAGCGCCCCGTGGAGGCTGCCGCCGGTGTCGGTGCGGATGACTGCGATGCCGTAGCGGGCGTGGACTTCTTCCAGCGCGGCGCGCAGGTCTACCTGGTCTTCGCCCGCGACGATGATATCAACGCCCAGAGCCTTGACGGACGCGACGTACTCCTTCGGCGTGGCGCGGGAGCACAGCAGCGTCACCTCGCCCCACCATTCGCTCTGCTGCATCTGCCGCCAGCAGCGCAGGCGGCCCCGGCTGTCCACGACGAGCAGGCGCTGCATCCCCGGCGCCTTTTCCGGCGGCGGCGCGGCCAGCAGGTCGGGTGTATCGGGTTCGGTGTAGGCCGCCAGCATCGTGCTGCTGCCGGAAATCATCGCGTCTACCTTCCAATCCGCGATCATCCGGTAGTAGAGGAAATGGTCGTCCGCCATCCAATCCATGCGTCCATCCACGCTCACTTCGGTATGCAGAATAACTTTTGGGATCATCTTTATGCCTCGACTTTGCCTTCTTGATAGATTTGATCAATCACCGCCTCGATGGGCGGGTCTTCCACCGAGAGATCCACAACAGGCAGCGTATTCAGCAGGCGCGCGGTAATTGCCGGCGTCGCGGCGCGGGAAACGCGCAGGGTCACTTGCCCGTTCTCCTGTTCCATCACCTCTGCATTTTCGCCGTCATTCTGAGCAGCGCGCAGAATCTCTTCCTCCGTGTGCCCGTTGCGCAGCGTTAGCCGGATCAGTTTGAACGGCGCGAGCTTTTCCGCCAGCCCTTGGAGCGCGCCATCGTAGAGCAGTTGGCCGTGATGGATGAGGATCACGCGGGGACACAGCGCCACCACGTCGGCCATGTAGTGGCTGGTGAGGATGACGGTCACGCCGCTGCGCCGGTTGTACTCCGCCAGGAAACGCCGCAGCCGCGCCTGCATCGAGACGTCCAACCCCAGCGTCGGCTCGTCGAGGAAAAGCACGTCTGGGCGGTGCAGCAGCCCGGCGACGAGTTCGCACTTCATCCGCTCGCCCAGGGAGAAGTTGCGCACGGGTTTGGTGAGTAGCTCTTGCATTTCCAACAGCTCGATCAGCTCATCCAGTGTTTGCTGGAATTGGGCGGGCGGGACTTGGTAGATTTCCCCCAGCACGCGGAAGCTGTCCAGCGGGGGAATATCCCATAGCATCTGGCTCTTGTTGCCCAACACCATGCTGATCCGCCGCAGGTAATCGTGGCGGCGCTCCCACGGCGCGAACCCCATCACCCGCGCCTCGCCGCCGGTGGGATGGAGCAGCCCGGCGAGTATCTTGAGCGTGGTGGTCTTGCCCGCGCCGTTCGGCCCGATGAAGCCCACGAACTCGCCCGGCGCGACGGTAAAGCTGATCTCGCGCACGGCGTCCACGTCGGTGAAGCGGCGGCGCACCAGGCTCTTGAGCGCGGCTCCCAGCCCCGGCTCCCGCTCCGGCACACGATACGTCTTGGATAGATTTTGTACGACAATGTGTGATTCGATCATAGCTTTTTTGCGTTTCTCCTTCCTGAAATGGTAGACAGTAGACGGTAGGCAGTAGACGGCCCGTCTACCGTCTACCGTCTACTGTCTACCTTGATCATACAACCCTGGTGTGCAAATGGAGGGTTGGGTGGACTCGATTGACTTGTAGCTAATCTGTGTTAAGGTGAAGGGTACGCTAACAAACACTTTTATAACATAACCGCCGAATGAAGGAGCGCTGGCGTGAGCCATATCTGACAACGGGGGAACCAGGCGTGGGGCGAATCTGGCAACAGTAGGGCCAAACTTCTTCGGCCCAAGCCCGGCAGCTAACCTCGTAGGCGCGATGAAGAAGGACACCTGAGTTGGGGAAGGTGTCCTTTTGTGTTCTTTGAGGGGGGAGTAATAGGTAAAGAGAAATGAGTAATGAGTGAAAAGACATATTACTCATTTCTCATTACTTATTTCCCGATTCATATAAGCGAGGGTAGATGGGATTTAGTCGTTTTTGGGCCAGTCTTCGTTATCGTTTGGTGGAGACACCGTGGGCGCGGTCGCTGCGGGCGGGGCTGCGCGCGCCGGCGGCGCATAACCCGGTGGAGCGCAACATCTGGTATTTGTACGTCGAGGTGCTGTGGGCGGCCATTTTGAGCGCGGCGGCGGCCTTCAACGCGACGTTTGCCGTGCGGTTGGGCGCCTCCAATCAGATGATCGGCTGGCTATCCTCCGTCCCGGCGCTGCTGGCGGTCTTCCTTTATATTCCGGCGGCGCGATTTTTGGAACGCCGGGCCAGGCGCACGCCGTGGATTTGGGGGAGCCTGTTCCTGGCGCGGGTGGGCTACGGGCTGATCGTGATGCTGCCCTGGGTCATCCCGGCGCAGTACCAGGGAGCGGCCCTGGTCTGGCTGCTGATCGCCATCAGCGTCCCCAGCACATTCTTCGCCACCGGCTTCAACCCGCTGCTGGCCGACGTGATCCCGGAGCGCGACCGGGCGCGGGTGTTCGCCAACCGCAACATCATCAACGGGATGGTGGTGGCGACTTTGACGTTCCTGGCCGGACGCTGGCTCGACAGGGCGGCGCAGATTGATTGGGCGACGTTCCCGCGCAATTTCCAGATTCTCTACGTGATTGGCTTCTTCGGTGCGGCGACGAGTTCCTGGTATCTGCTCAAGATCAAGGTGCCCGACAGCAAAGTGATTGCGCCGGAACCTCAGGAGCACGGCGCCCACCCGAGACCGGCGCAGATCATCGCCAACGCGCGCCGCTTTGTGGCGGATAACCGGGGCTTTGTGCGTATCACGGCGAATACCCTCGCGTTCGGCTTTGGGGATTGGCTCCTCGCGCCGGTGTACACCATCTTCTTCCTGCGGCACCTGGGGGCCAGCGACGGCTGGGTGGGCCTGAACAGCACGCTCGCCAACGTTGGCGTGATCGTCGGCTACACGTTGTGGCGCAAGTGGATTGAGCAACTCGGCCACAACCGCACCCTGCTCATCACCATCCCGCTTTCGGCCTGTTACCCGTTTCTGGTGAGCCTCTTTCCGAATTTAACGCTCATCCTGATCTGGGGCATCTTCATCAACCTGATCAACCCTGGCGTCAACTTGAGCCACTTCAACATCCTGCTCAAACTTTGCCCGGACGAGCGCCGCGCCTCCTACATCGCCACCTATTCCGCCATCATGAACGCCGGCGCCTTCATCGGCCCGCTGATCGGCGTGGCGTTGGCGGATTGGCTGGACATCCGCTGGGTGCTCGTCATCGGCGGCTGTTTCCGATTGTTGGGGGCGGGGCTGTTTCACCTCTTCAAGGTACAAGTCAAAGAAGCGGCAAGCGCGGAAGCGCATTCCTGATCCTATCATCCTGTAAATCCTGTTATTTTGGGAGCGAAGGTCAAACAGTCGTTACGCGGTTTCTAATTTTTCACCGCAGAGTACGCTGAGAACGCAGAGAAAAGATAAAAAACTCAGCGAACTCTGCGTTCTCGGCGGTAAAATCCTTCTCTTTCGTGGGGAACTGCGTGACGACTGATCAAAAATGATTTTCTCAACGGATTCAACGGAATTGAACGGATTTTCCGTTGCATCCGTTCAATCCGTTGAGACCATTTTCGGAGGTGAATGGCTATGCAGAAAGAGTATTGTGTGCGCGCCTTGCATTGTGACTACAAGGCGGATGACGAGACGATCTATGCTGTGTTGAAGCAGGCGACGGCGCCGTTGACGCGGGCCTGGGAGAAGTTGCGGGCGGCCAAGACGATTGCGATCAAGTTCAACCAGGACTACGCGCCCTCCCGCACGCCGTACTTCGAGGGCCTCCGCCAGCAGTTGGTGAGCGATGGCGTCGCCCGCGCCGTCATCCGCCTGCTGCGCGAGCAGACCTCGGCGGAGCTGTTCTTCACCGACACGTCGGTTTTCCACCGCGAGGGCGACCCCAACCCGACGGACGCCACCCAACTGGCGGCGATCATGCGCGACCTCGGCGTGGCCTACGACAACGCCGACCGCCCGCCGTTTGTGGTGCGGTCGGTGCCCGGCGGCGGGCAGATGTTCCGCCAGTACGCCCTGCCGGGCCGCGTGATGCAGGCCGACGCCCTGGTGGACGTGCAGCGGATGAAGAATCACGCCTTCATGGGCCTCACGCTCACGCTCAAGAACCTCTTCGGCCTGCTGCCGATGCGCGAGCCGGGCGGGCGCGCGCGCCAATACTTCCACCACCTGGTGCGGATGCCCTACATGCTGGCGGACATCGGGCGGATTTTCAACCCCGCGCTTAATATCATTGACGCGCTCATCGGGCAGACGGGCGGCGAGTGGAGCGCGACGGGGCAGGAAGCGCCGCGCGTCGTCAACGCCCTCATCGCCGGCGACCACCCGGTGGCGACGGACGCGGTCGGTACACACCTGATGGGCCACGACCCGCAGAGCGACTGGCTCACCGAGCCGTTCCACCGCGACCGCAACGCGCTGTTGGTCGCGGCGGAGGGCGGCTTCGGCACGGTCAACCTCGATGAGATTGACTGGACGTCCGAAGTCGCGCCGCAGCCCGCCGGGACCTTCTTCGCCGCGATCACCGATCCGCTGGAGCGGGTCATCTCCTGGCGGCGCACCACCTGCGAGCAGGCGCTCTACTACCGCGACCACCGGCGCGACTTCCTGGATAAGTACGCGGGCGAGTACATCCTGCTGCAAGAAAACGAGGTCAAGTGGCACAACGAGAGCAGCTACTTCCGGGGCAGCCGCCGCGACCTTTCCGGCGGGAAGCCGGAGCAGGCGATGTGGCTCAAGTACGTGGACCCGGAGGAAGCTGAGGGGGAGCACTACGAGGTCTACGAGAGGGCGCTGGCGGATTTGCAAGCCAGGGGATTGTAAGCCTTCATCAAGAAGCCGGGTTTGGTCAAAACCCGGCTTCTTGATTATAATATCTTTGAACAGGAGGGATGCTATGGAAACGTTGGTATGTAAGCAAGTGTATATCGAACCCCGGCAGGATGAATTGCTCAAGCAGTGGACCGCGAAGACGGGAATGAGCGAGGCCGACATCATCCGCCAGGCGCTTGATCAATGGCTGGAAGATGAAGAGGCGCGACATCGGCGGGCGTTGGTGGCATGGAAGGAAGCGCGGGCGTTTATTGAAGCCCGCGCTGCTCAAGGGCCGGTTCCCGGCAAACGCACCTGGACACGCGACGAATTATACGAGGAGCGGATGAATCGCTATGGCCGACATTCTGGTTGATACTAACGTACTTGTCTACGCCCATGACCTCACTGAGCCGGTGAAACGACAGCAAGCCTTAGATGTGCTGGATCGGTTGGTGGCTGCGAATGTCGGTTTTTTGAGCACGCAGGTGTTGGCCGAATTTTACAATACTGTGACTCGCAAATTGAAACCGCCTTTGGAAATTGCTGAGGCTACAGATCAGATGCAGCGTTTTATTCAGGTCTGGACGGTCTTGCTGGTGACGCCGCAAGTTATTTTGGAAGCAGTGCGGGGCGTGCAGGCGTACACATTGAGCTTTTGGGATGCGCTGATTTGGGCTGTGGCGCGCTTGAATGGCATCGGCGTTGTCTTCAGTGAAGATTTCAACGACGGTGCGACGATTGAGGACGTTCGTTTTGTCAATCCTTTCGCGCCAGACTTTGACGCGAAGCAGTGGGGATTGTGATGTTTTTCCGTTTAATCCGTTCAATCCGTTGAGGCTATCTTCGAGGGAGCATATAATGAAAAACTTAGATCAGCCGATTCATTTGGGTAATTGTCCTTATGCCGCTTCCGGCGGCGCAGTGACGGGCGAATACGTCATCCTGGGGGATGAGCCGTACTATTGCATCCGCAACTACGACCAGATGCCGCCGTTCTTTATGACTCTTGTGAGCAGCACCGACCACTGGCTGTTCATCTCCAGCACCGGCGGGCTGACGGCAGGGCGGCAGGACGCGCAATCGGCGCTGTTCCCTTACACCACCGACGACAAGGTGACGGAGAACGCGGAGAATACCGGCAATTTGGCCGTCCTGCTGGTCACGCGCGGGGCGCATACGGCGTTGTGGCGACCCTTTTCGCCGCAGTACGCTGGACTGTACCGTCTCACCCGCAATCTTTACAAGAACGTCTGCGGGAACAAGCTGCTCTTCGAGGAGATCAACCACGACCTGGGCCTGACCTATCGCTATGCGTGGCGCACCGGCGACCGGTTCGGCTTCATCAAAACGACGTGGCTGAAAAATATCGCCGGGGAGGCGTGCGCCGTGCGGATGTTGGACGGCCTGCAAAACCTGCTCCCTTACGGCGCGACGACGGCGTTACAGGACGCCTTCAGCAACCTGCTCAACGCCTACAAGCGCAACGAGTTGGACCCCGAAACCGGCCTGGGGCTGTTCAGCCTCAGCTCCACGCAGACCGACCTGGCCGAGCCGAGCGAGTCGCTGATGGCGACAACGGTGTGGCAGGTGGGCCTGGATGCTGTGACGCATCTGCTTTCCACGCGACAGGTCGCGGCGTTGGCGCAGGGCGGGGCCGTCACGCCGGAAACCGATGTGCGGGGCATGCGCGGCGCCTACCTCGTCTGCGCCGATGTCGCGCTCGCGCCGGGCGCCGGGCGCGAGTGGAGCCTCGTCGCCGACGTGAACCAGGACAGTCGCCGCATCGTCGCGCTGCGGGCTATGCTCAAGACGCAGACGCCGGACGACCTGCGGGCCGCGCTCCGAGCGGACATCACGCGCAGCACGGCGGAGCTGACGCGCATCGTGGCGCAGGCCGATGGCCTTCAACTCACCGCCGATACGGTCGGAACGACGCATCACTTCGCCAACGTGCTCTTCAACACGATGCGCGGCGGCATCTTTGCGGACAACTATCAGGTGGGCCGGGCGGATTTTGCCGACTTTTTGCGCGTCCGCAATCGCACGGCGCTGGACGTACACGCGGACTTCGTCGCCGCGCTGCCGGAGCCGGTGGGCATCGGCGAGCTGCTGGCGCGCGCGGCGGCCGCTGGCGACGCGACGTTGGCGCGCCTGTGCTACGAGTACCTGCCGCTCACCTTCAGCCGCCGCCACGGCGACCCCAGCCGCCCGTGGAACAAATTCTCGATCAACGTCAAGAAGCCCGACGGCTCGCAAAAGCTCGATTATCAGGGCAACTGGCGCGACATCTTCCAGAACTGGGAGCCGCTGGCCTACGCCTACCCTGAATTTGTCGAAGGGATGATCGCCCGCTTCCTCAACGCCACCACCGCCGACGGGTACAATCCCTACCGGGTGATGCGCGACGGTATCGAGTGGGAAAGCCCCAATCCCCACGACCCCTGGGCCAACATCGGCTACTGGAGTGACCACCAGATCATCTACCTGCAAAAGCTATTGGAAATTTCGGCCCGCGTCCATCCCGGCGCGCTGGCCGCGTGGCTCAACCGCCGCATCTTCAGCTACGCCAACGTCCCCTATCGCATCAAGCCCTACGCCGACCTGCTGAGCGACCCTTACGCCAGCATCGTGTTTGATGGGGAGGCGGAGGCGCAGGTCGAAACGCGCGTGGCGGCGGTCGGGATGGACGGCAAACTCGTGTGGGACGCCGCCGGCCAGGTCTTGCACGTCGGCATGGGCGAGAAGCTGCTGACGTTGTTGCTCGCCAAACTGGTCAACCTCGTGCCGGAGGGCGGCATCTGGATGAACACGCAGCGTCCCGAATGGAACGACGCCAACAACGCGCTCGTGGGCCGGGGCCTCTCGGTGGTGACGACGGCCTACCTGCG
>JAKQHY010000065.1 GCA_029555965.1 Chloroflexota bacterium
GACGGTGCCGGCGGCCTCGGCAGCTGGGGTGACTCCGGCGGCGGCGGCGCCGGCCTGGGCGGCGGCCTGTTCATCCGCACCGGCGTTCTGACTATGACTGCCGTCGCATTCAACGACAATGCCGCGATCGGCGGCGCCGGCGCGACCGGCGGTCAGGGACTGGGCGGCGGGCTGTTTGTGCTGCACACCCTGTGGAACACCAACGGCAACAATCAGGGGATGCCGGCGGCCTTGCCCGTGATGGATGCCGATTCGTGCGGCGTGACCTTCAGCGGCAACAGCGCGGTGGACGCGGGGACGGGCCCCACCGATAACGTCAACGTCTTTGGCGACCTGGGCAACGCCACGGCTTTATGCCCTGGCACAAGCACCGCAAGCTGGACAACACCGGCTACAGGCATCTGGCACGACTTCACGCCGCAGGTCTGCGCGCGCCTGTGGTTCACGGATACCGGCGCCACGTTGCCCACCGCCATCACTGTGACGGTCGCTCCCGCCACCGCCGGTCATCTCGCCGGCGGCCTGTTGCGGCATTACGACATCACGGCGGAAGGAGGCAGCGGCTATCAGGCCCGGCTGGAATTGTGCTACAATGACGCGGAACTCCCGGCGGTGGGGATTGACCCGGCCGATGAAGCCAATCTCGATCTCTACCGTTGGGATGAGGGCGGGAGCCAGTGGATTGCCTACAGCACCGTCAACACCGTCACCAACCGCATCCTTGCCGACAATGTGACGGCGTTTGGCGTCTGGGGCATCGGCGTCCCCGACAACAAACCCACCGTCGTTGGCATCCGGGGGGTGCGCAACGCAACGCCCCTGTGGGGCGGCGCGGCGCTGCTGGCGGTCGGCGCAGTGGGCTGGCTGGCCGCGCGGCGGCGCACGCCTCGTGCGAGGTGAGTTCGTTGACACCAAAAGACCGGTCAGGGTTGAACGCCCTGACCGGTCTTCTTTTGACCCTTCCGGGAGGCTCATCACCGCCGGCAAAAGTTCCTCCTTTGCTCAAGCGTCGCGCCGGCTGGTCTAAGGCGCGGCGGAGCTTCCCGGAAGGGTCAACCGGGTAAGTGGCCCTTTTCGTGAAATGCCCCCGATTCCCCTGGTTTTTTGCGCCGCCCCCGTTTGCGTGCTATACTCCTCTGAAAATAGTCACAGAGATCACAGAGTTCACAGAGAAAATCCTTTGTGTCCTTCGTGTCCTTTGTGGTGAAAATTTTCATCCAACCGCTGGTGAACCACCGGTTAATGAGGAATTCCCTTGTGTTTGCCAATCACGTCCTGGGAGGAACGCCCATGTCCCTTTGCGCCGATTTGGAATTGAGCCTGCACCGCCACGATGCGGAAACCTACACCGTTGCGTTGCGCCTGAGCCTGCCCGATGAGGACACTGACCGCACCCTGGGACCGGCGGAAATCGCGCTGGATTTGGAGAGACTGCGCGCCGAATCCGACCCGGCGGCCTACGGGCGCGTGTTGACTGCGAGCCTCTTTGCCGACCCGGCGCTGCGGGCGGCCTTCGCCCAGGCGCGCGCTGCGGCCCAATCCGCCGACCTGCCGCTGCGCCTGCGGCTACTCATCGGGCCGGGCGCGGCGGAACTGCACGCGCTCCACTGGGAGACGCTGCGCGACCCGGAAGATGACGCGCTCCTCAGCACGGGCGAGCAAGTCTACTTCTCCCGCTACCTCAGCAGCGCGGACTGGCGGCCCGTGCGCCTGCGCCCGCAGGGCGATTTGCGCGCTCTCGTCGCTATCGCCAATCCCACCGACCTGGCGGACGCCGGCCTGACCCCGCTGGACGTCGCCGCCGAACTTGACCGCGCGCGGGAGGGCCTCGGCGACATCCCGCTGACCGTCCTGCCCGCCAATGGCCGCCGCGCCACTCTGACCGCGTTGATAGATGCGCTGCGCGAAGATACGCCCGACGTCCTTTACCTCGTCGCCCACGGGATGCTCCGCAAAGGCGAACCCCGGCTCTTCCTCGAAGACGAAGCGGGGCAGGCAGCGCAGGTAGCGGGCAGCGACCTGACGGCGCGCCTGCGCGAGCTGGCGCGGCGCCCCCGGCTGATCGTGCTGGCCTCGTGTGAGGGCGCAGGAACTGGCGACGGCGCGGCGTTGACGGCGCTTGGCCCGCGCCTGGCCGAAAGCGGCATCCCGGCGGTGCTGGCGATGCAGGAACGCATCAGCCTGGAAACGGTGGCGCGCTTGATGCCGCGCTTCTTCCAGGAAGTGCAGCGCGACGGGCAGATTGACCGCGCGCTGGCGGTGGCGCGTGGCGCGGTGCGCGACCGGCCCGACGCCTGGCAGCCGGCGCTCTTTATGCGCCTCAAAAGCGGGCGGCTGTGGTACGTCCCCGGCTTTGGCGACGACAAATCCGGCTTCGACCGCTGGCCCGCGTTGTTACAAAAGATCAAGTTGGGCAAGTGTACGCCCGTCCTCGGCCCCGGCCTGGGCGAGCGACTCTACGGCGCGACGCGCGATCTGGCGCAGCAGTTGGCCGTCGAACATCGCTACCCGCTTTCCCCCTACGAGCGCGAATCGCTCAGCCAGGTGACGCAATATCTGGCGGTGACGCAGGGCTACGATTATCCCGCCGGGCAGTTGGCCGCGTGGCTGCGCCAGGCGCTCCAACGCCGCCACGCCGCCGACCTGCCGGCCAACCTGCGCGCCCCGGCAGAACCGGACTTGCCCGACCTCTGGGCGGCGGCGCGGCAACTCCCCGACGACCGCGATCCCACCGCGCCGTACCGCGCGCTGGCCGCGTTGCCCTTCCCCCTCTACCTGACGACCATGCCCGACGATCTGCTGCTGGAGGAACTGCGCGCGGCCGGCAAAGACCCGCAGCCCTGGCTCTGCCCCTGGAACGAGTGGATCGTGGAAACCTACTACGCAGACGAAACGCCCTGCCGTTCCACGCCGGAAGCGCCGCTGGTCTTCTACCTCTTTGGCCGCCTGGACGACCCGGAGACGCTGGCCGTGACGGAGGATCACTACTTCGATTATCTCATCGGCGTGACGCGCAACAACGATTTGATCCCCGAAGTGGTGCGCAAGGCGCTGACGCAACATCTGCTGTTCTTCCTCGGCTTCCAACTGGATGCCTGGGACACGCGCGTTATCTTCCGCAGCTTCTTCGAGCGCGAGGGGCGCAACCGGAAACTGGAACACATCACCGCGCAGGTGGACCCGGAAGAGGAGCGCATCCTCGAACCGGCGCGCGCGCGCGACTACCTGGCGCAGTTCTTCAAGTGCAAGGAAGCGCAACTCAACGTCTACTGGGGCAGCGCCGCCGAATTTGTGCAAGAGCTGGCCCGCCGCTGGGCAAAGTAACGAGTAATGGGTAATGAGTAACGAGTGTGCGTGAAAATACGTCAATCTCTTGACTCCTCATACCTCATTACCCATACCTCATTACCCATTTCTCTCAAAGGAGATGAGTATGACACCTAACCCTCGTTCCAATCCCTACGTTGGCCCGCGCGCGTTTGAGACGGGCGAGACGCTCTATGGCCGCGAGGTGGAGACCGAGCGGCTGTTCAACCTGCTGCTGGCCGAGCGCATCGTGCTGTTCTACTCGCCTTCGGGGGCGGGGAAGACGTCGCTGTTGCAGGCCGCGCTGATCCCGCGCCTGCAAGCGGAAGGCTACCGCGTCTCGCCGGCGTTGCGCGCCAACGAACCGCTGCCGGAAGGCGTCGCGGGCAACCGTTACGTCTACAGCGTGTTGCGCTCCCTGGAAGAAGCTCGCCCGCCGGAAGCGCGGCGCGATCCGGCGGCATTGGCCGCGCTCACGCTGGACGAGTACCTGACGCAGCGCGAGGCGGAGACCGATCCCGCCGCAGAACCGGCTGGCGAGGTGCTGCTCTTCGACCAGTTCGAGGAGACGCTCACGGTCAATCCCACCGACCTGGACGACAAAACGGCGTTCTTCGCGCAGGTGGGCGCGGCGCTGCGGGCGCGGCATCGCTGGGCGCTGTTTGCGCTGCGCGAGGATTACCTGGCGGCGTTGGAACCCTACTTCCGGGTGATTCCCACGCGCGGCAAGGCTGCGTTCCGGCTGGACTTGTTGGGCGAGACGGCGGCGCGGGAAGCGTTGCAGGCGCCGGCGCGCGTGGCCGGCGTGCGCTTCGCCGACGACGCGGCGCAGCGTCTGGTGGACGATCTGCGGCGGGTGCAGGTGCAGCAATTGGACGGCAGCACGATCTCCGCGCCGGGGCCGGCGGTGGAGCCGGTGCAATTGCAGGTGGTCGCCTACCGCCTGTGGGAGTCGCTCCCGCCGGGCGCGGCCCACATCGGCGTGGACGCCTTGACGGGCCTGGGCGACGTGAACCGCGTGCTCCGCGACTACTACGCGCAGAGCGTGGCGCGCATCGCGGCGGAGACGGGCGTGGCCGAGCGCGCCATCCGCGAGTGGGTGGCGCGGCAGTTGATCACCGCGCAGGGCCGCCGGGACGTAGTGGCGCGCGGGCCGGAGTCCAGCGGCGGGCTGGCGAACGCGGCCATTGGGCGGCTGGTGGGCGTCCACCTGGTGCGAGCCGAACAGCGCGCCGGCGCCACCTGGTACGAACTGGCGCACGACCGCCTGGTGGAGCCACTGCAAGCCGACAACGCCGCCTGGTTTGCCGAACACCTGAGCCTCTTGCAGCGCCAGGCCGCGCTGTGGGACGAAGAGAAACGCGCCGCCGGGTTGCTTCTGAACGGCGACGCCTGGGCGGAGGCGGAAGCGTGGGCTGCGGGCTATGACGGTGAATTGACCGATGTTGAAACAGATTTCTTGACAGCATGTCGTAAAGAATTGGAACGACAACAACTCGAAGCCGCGATGACACAAAGACTCGCGGAATTGGAACGGCAACAAGCGATTGCAGAATTAGAGAAGCAACGCGCCGAAGAACAAGAAAAGGCTAACCGGGAATTATCTATCCGTAATCGCCGCATTGGACGATTGGCAATAGGGGCGGTAGTATTAATGGTGCTGGGAATTGCGGCGGCGGGGTTTGGCTGGCAGCAACGCAATGCGGCCTTGAAGTCACAGGCGACGGCGGAAGCGGAGGCGACGCGTGCTCTTAACGCCGAAGCAACGGCGCGGGCTGAGGCGACGCGCGCTCTGTCCGCCGAAGCAACGGCGCAGGCGGAGGCGACGCGCGCTCTATCCGCCGAAGCGACCGCCGAAGCACGCCGGCTTGAGGTCGAAGTCGCCATGGCCACGGCCGAAGCGGAAGGTAAGCGCGCCGAACAAAAAGCTCAAATAGCCTTGGCGCGTCAGTTAGGAGCGC
Source organism: Chloroflexota bacterium (assembly GCA_029555965.1). Classification (GTDB taxonomy): domain Bacteria; phylum Chloroflexota; class Anaerolineae; order B4-G1; family SLSP01; genus JAKQHY01. Next base: position 5,268 of record JAKQHY010000065.1, read on the forward strand.
AGGCACAATACATGCGGGACTACTTGCCGACACAATTGCCACGTGCATTATTGTTGTCCATTGAGTCTCTACGTCGCTACCCGCAAAGTGCGATGATCAACCAGACCTTAGCGAAGGGTTTCCCACTATTACCCATTCCCATCACACGGATAACCTACACGGGAGTGAAAACCGTGGTTTTCAGCTCTGATGGCCAGAACGTGATGTCTGATGGTTCAGATGGTACAACGCAAACCTGGGAAGCAGCCACTGGCTACGAAATTACGCGGGCGACGCACGCGGGAACCTGGCCGCCTATGGCCGTAAGCCCTGATGGGCAGTGGAAGATCACGGGTAGTGAGGACAATACCTGGGTGTCAGATATAGCTACGGGGCGTGAAATCACACGGTTGATGCCTACAGGGTGGGTGTATAGAGCGACGTTTAGTCCAGATGGACAGTGGGTGGCTACCGGTAGCTTGGATGGTACCGTGCGGGTATGGGAAGCTTCGACGGGACGCGAAATCGCGCAGATGGCGCACACATGGGTGGTGAGTGCTATTGCTTTCAGTCCAGATGGACAGTGGGTGGCCTCCGGTAGTTGGGATGGTACGACCTGCGTATGGGAGGCAGCTACCGGTCGCGAAGTCGCCCGGTCTACACACGCAGGGTGGGTATGGGATGTAGTCTTCAGTCCAGATGGGCAATGGATAGCCGCCGGTCATACGAATAACAGGGCGTGGGTGTGGAACATTGCGGATGCGGTTAATAACACAGGGATAGCCGCAGGACGTGAAGTTACGTTAACGCACGAGGGTGCCGTTTATGCAGTGGCTTTTAGTCCAGATGGACAGCAGGTACTCACCGGTAGTGGCGATAACACAGCGCGAGTGTGGGAAACGACCACCGGCTATGAAATCATGCAATTGCCCCATGCAGAGGTTGTATGGGAGGCAAATTTCAGCCCAGATGGCAGATGGATAGCAACCGGCAGTGGGAATGATAGAGTGTGGGTTTGGGATGTTTCGGCCATATCCAGCACAACAGCGGCCACCGGACAAGAAGTTATACAATTATGGCGCGGCGAAGGGATGAAAGTTGTCGCCTTTAGTCCAGATGGGAAGTGGGTAGGAGCATCCATCTGTGAAGAAGCAAGTGGTTATTTTTGTTTCAGTCCTTCAGTGCGAGTATGGGCAATAGAGACCGGTCTCGAAATTATGAGGGTATACGGGAGTGATGTAAATTCTATGGCCTTTAGCCCAGATAACCGGTGGTTAGTCACTGGCAGTGAGGATGGTACAGCACAAGTATGGGATGTAATAACAGGGCGACTAATCGTGCAGATGCTACACGAGTCAGGAGTAAACACGGTGGCTTTCAGCTCAGATGGACAGCGAGTGGTTACTGGGGGGCTGGATGGCATAGCGCGAGTATGGGAGATAACTACGGGGCAGGAAATTGCACAAATAGCACATAAGAGTTCTGTAAACGCAATGGCTTTCAGCCCAAATGGACAATGGATAGTTTCTGGTAGTGGAGATAACACCGCGCGGGTATGGGGAACGACTACGGGGCAGAAAGCTGTGGAATTATCACTCACGGGAGAAGTAAATGCTGTGGCCTTTAGTCCAGATGGACGGCGGATTGCCACTGGCAGTTGGGATGGAATGATCTGGATATGGGATGTTTCGGCTGCACTTAATACAGGTGCGGCCCCCGGGCGTACACTGGCCTGGATGATGCACGAAGCTTCTGTCAATGCTGTGGCCTTCAGTCCAGACGGACAATGGGTAGTTTCTGGTAGTGATGATAACACAGCGCGAGTATGGGAAACCATGACCGGACACGAAATTGCACGACTGACACATAAAGGTTTCGTAAATGCTGTAGCCTTCAGCCCGGACGGGCGACAGACCCTCTCAAACAGTTCAGATGGTACCATGCAAGTTTCGTGGTGGCAGCCCGAAGACATAATCCGGTTGGCCTGTGAGCGTCTCCCTCGCAACCTCACCCGCGAGGAATGGCAGCAATACCTCGGCGACGAACCCTACCGCGCGACGTGTCCTAATTTGCCGGAAGCGCCAGCCTCGAATAACTAACGAACTCGATAGTTGTGTTTTGAATAAGGTCGGCTGCGGCTTACGGCGCTAATGACATTAGGTGTTGTTTGGAGAATAAACTCCCTTGATGTGATTTGGCTTCGATTCAACTGTCGCTGTGCTTGTGGCCGCAGCAGTGGTATTTGTTCGTGTGCTTACTTTAGCGCCGTCACAATGGCGTTGACATTATATCGCATGTAGGCCAGATAGGTGGGCGCGTCGCCGTCGGCAGCCGTGAGCGAGCCGGTATAAATGAACACCAACTGCACGCCGGTATCTTCGGCCAACCGCTGCGCCAGCGCCGGATTGACCGTGTTGCCCACCAGGATCGCGGGGACATTGTAGGCGCGGATGGCGTCTTCGAGCGCCGCTAATTCTTGCGCGGAAGGCTGCGCCAGCGTGCTGTACCCCGGCACGACCGCGCCCAACTGTTCCAATCCATAATGCGCAGCGAAGTAGCCAAACAGTTGGTGATCCGTAACCAGCACCCGGCGCGTTTCTGGGATTTGCGCGATTTGTTCCACGATCCACGCATCCAGTGTGGTCAGTTCCGACTGGTAGGCGGCGGCATTGGCCTGATACTTTTTCGCATTGGCGGCGTCCAACCGGCTCAACGTCTGCTCGATAGCGGGCACCCAGCGTTGCACATTCCGGGGCGAAATCCAGACGTGGGGATCCATGTCGTGGTGATGCTCGCCTTCATGCGTATCCTCATGCTCTCCTTCGTGGGACTCGTCCTCATGGGCCGCGTCGGCAAACTCCAACAGCGTCAATCCCTCAGAGAGGTCAACCGTTTCGACCTGTTTGCCGGCGTTTTCCAATAACTCCGTCAGGAACTCCTCCAGCCCCGCGCCGTTGATGAATACGACCTCCGCCGCGCTGATGGCCGCGACGTCGCGCGGCGCCGGCGAGAAGGCGTGTGGATCGCTGCCTACCGGCAGCAGCACCGTGAGTTCGATGGCGTCGCCGCCAATCTGCCGCACCACATCGCCCACGATGGTGGTGGTGGCGACGACCTTGAGTTTGCCTTCCGACGTTGTCGCCTGCCTGCGACAACCGGACAGGGCCGATACCATTACAACCACGGCTAAACCAAAGTAACCGATTTTCCGCAACATAAGCAACCCCTTCTCTAATTGAAAATTTTTATCAATAAGATAGTTAAAAAATGCGACACTTTCTACCGTATCGCACATCCCCCGGGAGGCCGGGCCAACTACATCTCTTGACGCGCCTGGCAGTCGGGACACAATCCGCTTAACTCCAGCAGATGCCCCACAATCGTATAGCCGGTGCGCTGCCGCACCTCTGCGATCAGGTCGTCCAGCCCGTGGCACGGAAACTCGATCACGCGGCGGCACGCCTGGCAGATCACATAATGCCGGTCGGCGCCGGCGCTGGCGTAACTATGACAATGTTGCTCGCTGTGGACGCGCCGCGCCAGCCCCAACTCGGCGAGTAAGTCCAATGTGCGGTAGACCGTCACCAGCCCCAGGGTGGGACAGAGCGTTTTGCCCTGCCGGTAAATCTCCTCTGGACTGAGGCCCGCGTCGTTCTCCTGCAATACTTGCAGCACAGCCAGCCTCGGCTGGGTGAGCCGGTATCCCGCCTCGCGCAGCGCCTGGGTCATAGCCGGGTGCTTTAGATGCGTCATTTTTTTCCTTATTGAAAAAATATTTCAATACGTTGGAATACATTGTAACATAGTGAACTTGCTTGTCAAACTGGGGTTATTGCATCAGCAACAAGCTGACTGCCATCACCGCCATGCCGCCGACCAGGCCGAAGATGCTGTCATGGCCTTTGCCGTAGGCGCGGCTGGTGGGCAGCAACTCGTCAATGCTGATGTAGACCATAATGCCGGCAATGCCGGCAAAGAGCACGCCCATCACCTGGGGCGGCATGACGCCGCCCTGCCCGCCGACCAGCAAGCGCAGCGCGCCGTAGGCGATCAGCGCGCCGATCGGTTCGGCCAGGCCGCTCAGGAACGAGTAGATGAACGCCCGGCGGCGTTCGCCGGTAGCGTAATAGATGGGCACGGCCACGCTGACGCCTTCGGGGATGTTGTGCAGCGCGATGGCGATGGCGATGACCACGCCGACGCCTGGGTCGCGTAGTGCGGCCAGGAAGGTCGCCAGCCCCTCCGGGAAGTTGTGGATGCCGATCGCCAGCGCCGTGAACAGGCCGGTGCGCAACAGCGCGTGGTGTTGGGCGCACGGCGCGGATTCTGCCGGGTGCGTCTCCAGGCAATCAGGGGCGGGCGGGTGAAGTTCGGCGGTCTCTTGCTCCGAGTGGACGGCGTGCGGGTTCTGCGCCGAGGGAATCAGGTTGTCAATCAGCCCAATGAAGAGCATCCCGCCGAAAAAGGCGGCGACGTTGATCCAACTGCCCCACGGCGCGCCGTAGGCTATCAGGAGTTCCTCGGCGCCTTTGAAGAAAATCTCGACGAACGAGACATAGAGCATCACGCCGGCGGAAAAGCCGGTCGCCACCGACAGAAAGCGATAGTTGGTGCGCCGGGTCAGAAACACGAAAATGCTGCCTATGCCGGTCGCCAGTCCGGCAAAGAGCGTCAGTCCGAATGCGAGCCATACGTTAGTGGTCATGGGGATGTCTTCTCCGAAAATAGTCTGGTAGTCGTTAATCGTCAGTCGTTAGTCGTCAGTCGGCAGTCGCTTGGTCAGATAGTCAAAAACATGCCAGGGTTCTTCAGGGCTTTGAGCTACTGCCTAAAAAAGCGGTTCGCTTCGTCGTGATTATACCGACAAAGCCGGTTTGCGGAAATTGAGCGTGTAGCACCATCCGTTTCCATAACTTCCGGCGGCTTCAAGTCCGACGGCCTGCGCCCAGGCGGTAGTAGTCGCGCGGCGCGGATAGTCGGGATCGAGGAATTCTTCCGTCAGTAGCCACCAGAGGCCGTTACATTTTTTCATTGCGCTCCTCTGAAAATAAAGACTGTTTCACGCAAAGGCGCAAAGGCGCAAAGTAAAAAACAAGAACTTGGCGAGCTTGGCGTCTTCGCGTGAAATTTTCAGCCAACCGCTGGTGAACCGCCGGTTAATGAGCAATTCCTCTGAAAATAACTTTTTAGCCATTGGCTTTTAGCCTTTACCCAAGAATCACCGCTGACGCGGCGGAGGGTTGAAAGGGAGTTTTTTCGTGCGGAGATCCCCGCACGAAAAAACTCTCCCTTTTATCTCTAAAGTGATTTCACTCAAAAAGCGCGGCCACAAAGAACATCAAAGAGCCGAGAACGCTCAGAAAGAAAATGGGGACCATCCCGCTAAGAAGAATAAAGATGTTGGATACCACCATCAGCCATACTTTTTTTGCAAGCGGAGCATTGGAGTCAATTTTCCAGGAAATACTGCGAAACCCGGTGACTACGCTGATGGGATACCCCAGTTTGTTGCCAAACCATTCCCGGAAACGATCCATTCCCTTTTTCCACAGCCAGTTTTCATACCACAGCGTGAGGGCAAGGTAGGTCAAAGCTACCACGCCGCCTATGACGGCTTGAATGACATAAACGTTGCTCATATTCTCGTACTCGTCTGCCGCCGCCGGCTGTATTGCACTTTACGGCGCAGGCGCAGACCCGTCTGCGCTGGGGACTTCTTGACATGGGCCGTGGAATGCAACATTTTGGTTTTCATTGATCCACCCATCATCTGTGATGGGATTCCCCGTCATATTCACCGCGTCTTGCGCAGCGATTCTGTACCAACCATCCGCAGTTCGCTCCAGCACGCGGGCGTATTTGCCGAAGTCGAGGCGGGCAAAACTCTCCGCATAATGTTGGCTGGCGTTTCGCCATTGCAGGCAACCACCACAACCAGAAGCAGCAGAAAGAAGATAGCCGATAGAAAGGTATAAACACTGCGATCTTTCATAATTATATGAATTTATCCTTAAAAATAGTCTCTAAAGATTGAACGGATTAAACAAAAAATATCCGTTAAATTCCGTTACATTCGTTGAGAAAGTTCTTTTCATCCAACCGCTGATGAATGCCAGCTAATGAGAAATCTTTTTAGATGTGTTGGATGTATGTTAAAGGTAGGGATTTCTATCAGCAGATTTAGCAGATTAACCGCGAACACCCAATCGCCGGGATAGCGACGCGCCTGCGACGCCTGCGCGCGGGTTTGCATCTTTTGGACGCGCGCAGGAGAGTAGGCAAATTGCCCAAATCGAACAAAATGCGCGTTTGATCCGCGGTTATCAGTTGAAAGCGCGAACGACCTAACCACGTTAATTGCATAGCGTTATTTTACTCCTTCTAAAATAGTCGCATAGTCGTTAGTCTTGTAGTCGGAACCCCATTTTCGGGCTGCATAGTGGCGTTAGCACCGGCGTCTCCTTAACAAACAATCCAACCCATGCCGGTAGCCAACATATCACCACCAACCGAAATATCGCCGGATTTGGGCAGCGCGCTCGGTACGCTTTGGCATAGTTCGAGGATAGGAATTTCTCTTCACGGACGCTCCTACGGCTGGCGTTGCGCCGCCGCGCGGCCTTTAGCGGTCAAAGTCCAGCCCGTGAAGGAGGGCTGCCGCCCAATCGAACACGCCGCGCAGGACTTGTGCGCGTTGCATCCACCGCAACTCTGGCGGTTCTCGCCATCGGACGCCCCCAGAGGGGTCAGATAGCCCTTCCGGGCCAAGTCTTCCAACATTCGTCCCAACAAGTCCTCACTGATCCCCAACTGTCGCGCCAAATCCGCCAGGTTGTAGAAGTCATGGTCGCCCATTTTTTGCAGTATAGTCTTTAACATCGTTTCGCCTCTTTGTCCACAGAGGGCACAGAGAACACAGAGAAAAAAGAAATTCTCCGCGTCTCTGCGTCTCTGCGGTGAAAATTATCCCAATCCCAGCAGCACGCCGCCCTGGAAGACGACGACCGCGACCAGCCAGGCCAACGCCAGTTGCCCCACGATGCTGACCCACATCCACTTGGCGCCCAATTCCTGGCGCTCGGCGGCGACAGCAACCATGCACGGCGTGTAGAACAGCACAAAAAGCATATACGAGAGCGCGGCCAGCGCGCCGTGGCCGTTGCTGGTGGCCTCGAAGTCGTCGCGGACGGCCAGCATCAAATCGGTCAGGTCGTCTTCTTCTTCGCCCTCGAAGAGGTCAATGCCCACGATGAGCGGCAGCGACTTGAGCGTGTCCACCGTCGCGCCGACGAAGCCGGTGAGGATTTCGCCCACGTCCTCGAAGAATGTGGTCGGTTCTGCGGCCTCCTCTTCCTCTTCCACCGCGTAGACCTGCGACAGCGTGCCTACCACGACTTCTTTGGCGACGAAGCCCGTCACCAGCGCGCCGCCAGTGCGCCAGTTGCCGAAGCCCGCCGGGCGAAAGACCGGCGCGTTCGCCCCGGAGACTGCGGCGAACGCGCTGTGCTCCACATCCGTCGCCGCGAAGGTTCCGCCGCCGCTCACCGGGATCGCCGGCAGCAGCCAGATGATGATGCTGGTCGCCATAATCAGGCCCCACGCCTTGCGCACGAAGCCGCTCGTGCGTTCCCACATGTGGAACCAGATGGCCTTGAGGGTCGGCAGGCGATAGGGCGGCAGTTCCATCACGAAGGGGGCTTGCTCCTTGCCCTTGAACACCGTCTGTTTGAGGATCATGCCCAGCGCGATGGTGCCGGTGAGGTACATCCAGAAAATCGCCGCGCGACGCGCTTGACGCGCACTTCCGCGCCATTGACCAGCCCCATGTCCAACATACGCCGGCGCAACGCCTTGTCGCCTGCCACCTTGCACACGGTACCCGACTGGCCGGGCTTCAAATCGCTCAATAACCTCATCATTTTTCATCTCCATCTTATGGTGAACTAAAATAAAAAATCGTTATATTATTAGGTTAACCTAAATAATAACGCGATAGTGATGTTTGTCAAGCGAATTTATAAGGCGTGCCTTAAAATCACGCGGGAGAGAAAAGGAGAAATAGAAAGGAGATAATGACGCCTATTTACTGCAAAGCGGTGACCAGGTTAGAGCAGAATGCCACTTCCACCATAATCTCCGCCGCCTCTTCCCGGCGCAGCGAGATTTGGTAGTCCTTCACCGTAAATTCCAGGGGATCGCCTAACGGCGCCTTGTGCTTGAGCCGGATTTCCACGCCAGTGGCGACGCCCATGTCCAGCAAGCGCTGTCGCAGCGCGCCCCGGCTGTTGAGCCGCACGACGACGCCCACCTCATCCTTCTGCAACTGGCTCAGGGGGATCAGTTTGACGTAAGGAGAAGATTCCTCGTCCGCACACAGCGCGGCAATCTCAAGCAAGTCCTCGTGCGGCGTCACCAAGATCTGCGCAGCAATATCCTGGCTCACGCTGAGATGGCGAATGGAAGCGCCCTCGCTGCCCAGCGCCAACAACCGCTCGCCGGAATCCGCGATGCTCAACACCGTCGCCGGCGTTCCAACTTGCAGCCCGTGCTGGTGCAGAAAATCGCGGATGGGCGCCGCCGCCGGCAGTTCCGCCACGTGCCCCACCCGCCCGGTCGCCAGCGTCGTCAAGGGCGTCGCCGCCGGATACGCCACCCGCGTGTTGGCCGAGGGGATGAGATCGCCCAGCGGCGTCACGCGCGGGTTGCCCAGGAAATCGTCAAGAAGGTCGGTCACATCCCGGGGCGTGGCATGTTCCAGGGCATCGGCGACCTCTACCGCGCGGCCCGGCTCCAGACCGAGCTTCTGCGTCAAAAACACCGTCCAAAGCCCGCGCCGGCGCAACACCGCCTGCCCGCGCCGCTCACCTTCTTCCGTCAGCGTGACGCCTTTGTAGGGACGATAAATCACCAGACCTTGCTCTTGCAGCTTTCGGCACATCTCGTTGGCCGAGACGCTGGCAATCGAAAGCGCGTTCGCCAACACTGAAAGGGATACCGGTTCATCTTTCGCGGCGCGCAGGTGGATAATCGTAGCGAGATACATTTCCAGGCTTTCACTCATACGCAAATTATCGTTAGCCTCTGGAAAGAGTCAAGAATTGGAGTTTCAGTAGATCAAAAATTGGATTCGTAAGAACCACTGAAGTGGTTACTACGAATCCAATTTTCGATCTACTGAGACTCGATTTACCTACCTTTACTTTGCTCGACTTCCCATCCAAAATGTCTTCCAATCTCCCCGACACTTCACGAGCGCGAGCAGCACATACAACGCCGCTGTCCAATTCCCCAAGATCATCATCAGTACAACCCAGACGACGGTGACGACTGGCGACTTCTCACGGTACACAATCCACAGCGAGAAGATGATGAAGCCCACGTACAAATCTACCAGCGACACAATCCCCCACGGATGCGACGTGATCCACGCGCCTTCCGTCTCGAAGTCGCCGGCCACAAATGCATACAGAATGGCGCCGGTCATGGCGAGCAGGCCGATGATGGCGATGATTTTGGCGATGTTCATAGAATCTCCTTTTGGGGAATGGGAAATGAGAAATGCGTAATGGGAAATGAGGAATGCGTAAGACTGTCCCTCATTACTCATCCCTCATGACTCATTACTTCTTTTTGCGCGGGAACCACGGAATAAATTCGCTCGTCCGTTCCGCATATTCTTTGTAACCTGGTTTTGTCTCCTTGAGAGATTTTTCCAGCAGCGTGACGCCGGAGACGCGCAGGAGTAGGCCAGTCATCAGGATGGGGCTGAAAATCGTCCACCAGCCGCCCGCCGCCAGTGCGATAAGATAGTACGCCCACCACTGCATCGCGTCGCCGAAGTAGTTGGGGTGTCGGGTGTACCGCCAGACGCCGGTATCCAGCACTTTGCCCTTGTTGACCGGGTTTGCCTTGAACCGCGCCAACTGCCAATCGCCAACGGCCTCGAAAAAGAAGCCGACGAGCCAGAGCAGAATGGCGAGGAAATCGAGCCAGGTGAGTTGCCTTGGCCGGACGCCGATTTGCGCGGCAAGCAGCGGGGCTGCCACGATCCACATAATGACGCCTTGCAGGAAAAATACCTTGAAGAAACTTTTCCACCACCACGACGGCCCAGCCTCTTTGCGCCACTTCTGGTAGCGGAAATCCTCCGGCTTGCTCCAGTTGCGGATAAGAAGGTGCAGGGAGAGGCGCAGTCCCCACACGGTCACAATTCCACAGATCAACACCTTGCGCGCCGCCACGCCGCCGGGTGTGATCAGAAACGCTGCCCATGCCGTGATGACGAATCCCGTCCCCCAAAAAATGTCCACAATGCTGGAATTTTTAAGCGCGAGACTGACCAACCACAACACTGTCATTAAGCCGAGAATAAGCAGCCCGAGAGTTAAGTAGATTTGTAAGAAGTTCATAGAGGTATTCCTTTCAAATGGCAAATAGCGAATGGCAAATAGCGAATGGCGAATCACAAACCTTTTGCGCCTTTGCGTGAAAAAATCAAACTTGCGGCGCACTGATGACCGCAAAGCCCACCGCACCCGGCCCGAGGTGCGCGCCGATGACCGGGGTGATGTCCATGGTCAGGATATCTCCCTCCGGCAGCAGCGCGGCCGCCTTTTCGCGCAGCTCGGCGACGCGATCGGGCGCGTGGGTGTGGACGATGGCGACGCGCTCCAGCATACCGGCCTCACGCAGCATATCGATCACCCGTTGAAGGGAGCGCTCGCGCGTGCGGACGCGCTCCGAGTCGGGTTTGCCATGATGCATCGTCAAAATCGGCTTGAGTTGCAGCAGTGAGCCGAGGCCGGCCACGAAGCGGTTCATTCGCCCGCTGCGCCTTAGGAATTCCAACGTATCCAGCGCGGCGAAAACGCGCGTGCGTTGAATCTGGTCGTTGATCGCCGCCAGGATATCGGCGACGGAGCGTCCGGCTGCCGCCAGTTTCGCCGCCGTCTCGACGAGAAAGCCCGTCCCCAGACTCAACTGCTGGCCATCCAGCACTGTGACCGCCACAGACGTGGTTTCCTGCGCCGCGGTGCGCGCCATATCCACGACCGCACTCAACGCAGCCGAGATGTGGATGGAGAAGATGTGCGTTGCGCCCTCGTCGGCAAAGGCATTGTATATCGCGCGGAATTTTTGCGGCGACGGGACGGCGGTGGTGGGGTGGACCGGGAACGTGGGCAGCTTTTCGTAAAACTCCTCGCGCGTGATGTCAATGCCATCAAGGAATCCCTGTTTGCCCACGTTAATGTAGAGCGGCACGACGCCGATCCCGTACCGGGCAATCGTTTCGGCGGGCAAATCACACGTACTGTCGGTTACGATGCGAATAGTCATAGCAGTCCCTTAGAGGATCAAAATGACGCCCAACACTACTTCGATGGCGAGGCTGATCAAGTTAGACTGCGCCTAGGACTTATCGAATAAAATGGAAAACATACGCGCGGCGGCAATCGCCAGGTAGCCAATGCCAAGCATCAGATAGGCCGTGTCGCCCAGGAATAGCGGTGTAACGCCTAGAGCGATGAACAGTCCGCCGAAGATTGTACGCATCTCCGATACGCCGCGCGCCCCCTCGGCCTTCAATCCGATGAATCCATAGGCCGCCGAAGGTTTGACAAGGGCCAGCACTCCGGTTGCCGCTGTCGCCAACGCTGCGATAAGCTTCAAAATCATTCCCATACGCATTTCTCCTCACATAAATCGCCCGCCAGTCTAACCAATTGCCCGCTGCACACCCACAATGGGGAGGCAGCGGGCATCTGGATACCCAAAAAAGGGCCTACAAGAAGTTGTGGCTGTGAACCCTTTTCATTCTACACCGGATTCTATCAGCTTGAAAGCGCGCGCGATTATTTCTTCAACACCGCGTCCCACACCTGTTGTTCGGAAATCTTCCGGGTACAGAAGAACCAGTCCTTGCAGACCATGTCCTCTTTGCCTTCCATGCGCGCCTGCGCCACCCCGCAAGACCCCGCCGGCGAGATGATCACGTCGTCGCCGGGCCGCCAATCGGCCGGCGTGGCGATGGTGAAGGCGTCAGCGGCTTGCAGCGCCACGACCACCCGGTACAGCTCGTCGAAATTCCGCCCCAGGCTCAGCGGGTAGTAGATGATGGTGCGGATGATCCCCTTGGGGTCAATCACGAACACGGCCCGCACCGCTTTGGTGGAGCTTTCGCCCGGCTGGATCATCCCGTACTTCTTGGCGACTTCCATCGTGATGTCCTCGATCAACGGGAAGCGCACCTCCACGTTTTTCATCCCCTTGTACTCGATCTTCTCCTTGATGGTGCGCAGCCAGGCGATGTGGCTGTATAGCCCATCCACCGACAGCCCCACAAGTTTGCAGTTCACATCGGCGAACTTCTGCTCCAGCGACGCAAACGTGATGAACTCCGACGTGCAGACCGGAGTGAAGTCGGCGGGGTGACTGAACAGGATAACCCAGTGGCCGGCGTACTGCTCCGGGAAGTTGATCTCGCCCTGAGTGGTCACGGCCTTGAACGCCGGGGCCTTGTCGCCGATACGCGGCATAGACATAACTTGCTCTTCCATATTAATTTCTCCTTAGTGATAGTGTGCGCTTTGAAATGAAATGTACTCCGGTCATTGTGGCGCTAAGCAATGACTGGATGTGATACTATTGTCACGCTTTCTGTGAACGGCGCAGGAAAAACGCCGTCGCCAGCGGCAGGCGGTTTGCTTTAGACGGGGGCCAGCGTACCCGTAAAGATCAACCAGCACAAAACTGTTTTGGCCGATAAGCTCAAGATGATGTAAACGCGTTCCCCGTACAGGTAATCCTTCCAGGGCCCCACCTTCTTGTACTGCAACACCATGTTGATGGCAAAGATATTAAAGAAGACAAACAGCGTGGGAACGATCGCGTATACAAAGTCCGGCGGCTTGGCCTCGCCGGATGAAACCGCCCCCACGAAGTACAACATAATCACCACCCACGGGATGAACCCCGCAATACAACCATAGATAAAGGCGGTCCAGTCTGTCTTCTCTGTGTGCTGGTTATGTAGCTCCATCATGATGCCGAACAGGTTCATCGTGGCATTGAGCGTAAAGATCAGGATGAGGGCGCCCAGATCCCAAAGCCCAATGAGCATGCCGATGAGCACGATCATCAACGAAGAACTTAAGGCATATTCATAGAAACGCACAGGGTTCATGCCTTTCTTGAGATTCTGTACATAGTGTGGATAGCCAATGGTTGCCAGGTAAAAATGAGCCACGGCCGAGATGAGCAAGAAAGCCGCAACCGCCGGCCCGAAACGCAACTCGTAGAAGAGTTGGGGATTCGGTGTTAGAGAGCGAGTTGCCATATCAAAGTTCAAGTAATTGGTGAAGATAGGGTAGGTTCTGTCATTGCTGACAAAGATCATGAGCAAACCCTGGATGAGATGTAAGAATCCCATGATCCCATTAAAGCGACGGAGCCTTGTGAACCGGCTATCCGTTTC
>JAKQHY010000072.1 GCA_029555965.1 Chloroflexota bacterium
CCTCGGCCCGCGTTTGTTAGCGATAGGGAGAAAGGGAGAGGGGGTGAGGGGGTGAGGGGGTGAGGAGGTGAGGGGGTGCAGAGGAGCAGAGGAGCAGACACCTCCCCCAATCCCCAATCCCCAATCCCTAATCCCCAATGACCGATTTCCCGTTACTCATTACCCATTACTCATTACCCATAACCAAAAAGGAGATACTATGACGAAGATTGCAATTAACCCGAATGATCCGATTGCCACGATTAACCCCAACATCTACGGTCACTTTGCCGAGCACCTGGGCTGGTGCATTTACGGCGGCGTGTGGGTGGGCGAAGATTCGCCGATCCCCAACACCGGCGGCATCCGCAACGACGTGGTCGCCGCGCTCAAGAAACTGAAGCCGGCCGTCATCCGCTGGCCGGGCGGCTGCTTCGCCGACGATTACCACTGGCAGGACGGCGTCGGGCCGCGCGCGCAGCGTCCCCGCCGCGTCAACATCCACTGGGGCGAAGTGGTGGAGAGCAACGCCTTCGGCACCCAGGAATTCGTCCGCTTCTGCCGGATGGTGGGCGCGGAGCCGTACATCGTCGGCAACGTCGGCTCCGGCGCGGTGCGCGAGCTGCGCGAGTGGGTGGAGTACTGCAACTTCCCCGGCGACAGCACCCTGGCGCAGCAGCGCGCCGCCGACGGCAGCCCGGAGCCGCTCGACGTGACCTACTGGGGCGTCGGCAACGAGAACTGGGGCTGCGGCGGCAGCTTCTCGCCGGAGGACTACTGCACCGAGTTCCGCCGTTACGCGACCTACGTGCGCGGCTTCGGCAAGCAGCTTTACGTCATCGCCTGCGGGTCGCCCGGCAACGATTTGGAATGGACGACGCGCTTCTTCCGCAAGCTGCGCAAGGATTATTGGGACTTCAACAATCTGCACGGCTACGCGGCGCACTACTACTGCGGCACGGCGGGCACGGCCACGGAGTACACGGTGGATCAGTGGTACGAGCTGATCGCGCGCGGGCTGTACATGGAAGACCTCGTCGTCCAGCAACGCGCCGCCATGGACGCCTACGATCCTGCCCGCAAAGTCGGCCTGATCGTGGACGAGTGGGGGACGTGGCACCCGGTGGAACCCGGCACGAATCGGGCCTTCCTCTTCCAGCAGAACAGCCTGCGCGACGCGCTGGTGGCGGCGACCTCGCTGGACATCTTCAACCGCCACGCCGACAAAGTGGTGATGACGAACATCGCGCAGACCATCAACGTGTTGCAGGCGATGATCCTCACGCAGGGCGAAAAGCTGCTGACGACGCCCACCGGCTACGTCTACGAGATGTACGCGCCGCACCAGGGCGGGACGGCGCTGCGCACTGTCATCGAATCCGACGCGGCGACGTACACGGCGGCGGGCAAGGAGCAGCAGGTGGCGACCGTGTCCGGCAGCGCGTCGCTCAAGGGGAAGACGCTGTTCCTCACGCTGACCAACGCGCACGCGGCGGACGCCGTGGACGTGACGGTGGAATTGCTCGGCGGCGCGGCGGCGGTCGGCGGGACCGGGCGCGTCCTCACCGGCGAGATTCACGCCCACAACACCTTCGACGCGCCGGAAACGCTCACGCCGCAGCCGTGCGCGCTCCACGCTGCCGGCGCGACCTTCACGATCACCCTGCCCCCGGCTTCCGTCGTCGCGGCGGAGATCGCGCTTCAATAAAATTTTACCGCAGAGCACGCAGAGAGCGCCGAGAAACCGGCAGGTTTTTCGGCGCTCTCTGGAAAAATTCTGTTTGCGTACATCGGCCTTGACAAACACAAGCCGGGTTTCTTTTCTTGGAGAAACCCGGCTTCTAAATCTCTGTGTCTATGAGAAGACACATTGAGTCGGCCCTAGAATTGAAAGACTTCCTTGACGCCTCAATAGCCGGTATTACGGAGAACAAGGGGCAGGTAAATCCGATACCGGATTTCTTCAAAGGCAGCGGTGATGGCCTTATCCGCGTCCATCGTCACCTGTGCTGGATTCGTCTGGCCGGTCAGATCGCCTGACCAGCCGGTAAACCTCCATCCGGGCGCCGGTTGCGCAGTAAGAGTGACGAGCGTGCCGGAAAGGTATGTGGTCTGGCTGGGCGCGCGCGTAACGGCGCCCTGCCCCACGATGGAAACGGTGAGCGTGTAGAAAGTCTCCGGCGCGGCGGCGATTTCCACCTGCGCTGTGCCGTGCGCCTCGCCGCTGATCGCCAGGATGACCGCGCGGCCTGGCGTCGCGCCGGCGGTGAACGTGGCGACGGCCACGCCGTTGTCCACATCCAGCCCCGCCGGCGTGATCCCGCCGAGATCGGCTGTAAAGCTGACGTGGGCCGTGTGCGCCAGCACTTGCCCCAGGCCGTTGAACAGCGTCGCGGTGACGGCGGCGCTCTCGCCCACTTGGAGCGCAGCAGGCGCGATCGCCACTTGCACAGTTATGGGCGTCGCTGGATCCACAATCTCCACCTGGGTCACGCCGATGAGCGCGCCGTCGGTGGCCTGAAGCGTCGCCAGCCCCGGTGTGATGACGCCGCCGAAGGCGACTTGCGCCCAGCCGCCGGCGTCTGTCGTGGCGGTCGGCGGGGTGAGGACGCCCAGATCGCTCGTAAACGTGAGGCGCGTCGTCGAGGTGAGGACGTGGCCCAGGTCATTGAGCAAAGCCGCCGAGATGACAGTGCTGCCATCCAGCGGGATCATAGCGTCTGCGGCGTGGAGGTGTATCTCGGTGGGGATGGTCGGGTCTACCACCCGGATTTGCAAAATGGCGTTGTAGGTCCCGTCGGTGGCGCGGAGCGTCGCCAGCCCCGGCGTGATGCCACCGGTGAAGGTGACTTGCGCAAAGCCGGCGGCGTCCGTGTCGGCGGCCGGCGGCGCCAGATCGCCCAGGGTGGTGGTGAAGGTGATGCGCGTAGAGCGCGCCAACGGCTGCCCCACTGCGTTGACCAGGAAGGCCGAAATGACTGTGCTGCTGCTGATGGGGATGGCCGGCTGCGCCGCGCGCGCCTGCAAGCCGACCGGCGTGGTCGGCTGGAAAATCTCCACTTGCCGTGTGCCGGTCAGTTGGCCGTTGGTGGCGACGATAGTGGCCGTGCCTGTCACCATCCCGGCGGTGAAGGTGGCGTATCCGACGCCATCCACCGGCGTGACGGGCGACGGCGCGATGCTGCCCAGCGAAGTGGTGAGCGTGATGGGCAAACCCTGGGTAGCGGTGGCGTACACCGTCGCTGTAACGCGCGCGCTGCCGCCGACGGGGATGGCTTCCGGCGATGCCTTCACCACCAGAGCGTTGAGAGCCTGTCCTGGCCGGCCGGGGCGCGAGCAACTGACGCTGCCCTCGATGCGGATGGGACGTTCCAGATAGCCTGTAATCTGGCCGGTATAGCGGCCGCGCAGGATGTCCGCGTCTTCATACGCCTGACCGGCCAGGGTGAACTGCTGCTGCACGGTCTGGCTCAAAGCGGTGGTATTGAATGACTCCGAACTCAGGGTGAAGACATCGCCGTTGACGGCGCCGGAGAGCCAGACGTCGCCCGGAAAGATTTGAGTGTATTCGGGGACGGTCTGCCCCGTCAGCGCGTCATTGAGGTTTTGCAGATTAACCGCCAACACTTGCACGCCGCTGGGGATGGGGCTGGTGATCAGCACCGAGCAAAAATACGTGCCGGTGATGCCGGTGGTCCCGGACGGGGGGAGGATAACGGACGATGGCTGCGGCGTCATGCACGATTCGTCATAGCCCGAAGCATCGGCGGTGACTTGCAGGGCGTCGGCAAAACCGGCGGCCTTTTCGGGCGAGAGCGGATCGCCGGCGTCCAATGCCTGTAGGTATGCCGCGTCGCGCAAGGCGGCCTGCTCGCGGCCCTGAAGCGCCTTGCCGGTAGTGTCCAGCAAAATCTCGATGTCCTCAATCTGGCTATACTCCAGCTCGGCTTTGGCGTAGGCCGGAATTTGCACGACCCAACTGGAAGCCGCCACGCTCAGATTGCGCAGGCCGCTGTTGGGCGCCGCGCCGGAGCCGTTGATGCCAGGCAAGAGGACCACCGTGGTACGTTGCGGGTCGTAGCCGGACGGCAGGGGATAGCCCACCGGCACGGCCGGCCCTGGGTCGTAGCACACAATCTGGTCTTGCAGGTTGCGGTAAGTGGCCTGCCCGCTATGGCTCAGCTTGACTTCCGGGCGGCCCACGTCGCCGGTCTGCCGCGTAACGATGTTGAGCCGGACCCCGCGCGTCTCGATGGTCGTGCCCGGAATCAGGCCGATGCCGGCAATGCGATTGTTCCAGAGGTTGCGGCTGAACAGGTATTGAGTGTCGGAACGGCGGAATTCCAGCCCGGTGGGGAACTGGATTTCGAGCGTGTCCGAATAAATGCGCGCTTGCAAGTACTCCTGGAAACGTTCATACCGCAGTTGCGCGCGCTGTTCCGGCGTCAACGTGTTATCCGGGTCCAGATTTCGGTCGGTTAACCCCACGATATCCTTCGCTAACGAAATCGTGTAGGGGTACAGGTTGGGTTCGATGGGGAGGGCCTGGTAGCTGATCTTGAGCGCGTCCAGGAACACGCGGATGTCGTGCGCGGTGCGGGCTTTGTAGATGTCGGCCATGAGGTCGGGCTGCGGCTGGAGCATGTCGTATTCGGCGGCCTTGCCCACCAGATAGGCGAACTGCGTCGCCCGGCCCACATCCTGGGCGGCGCGGATGGTAAGAGAGTCGCGCATGACGCGATAGGCCGGGTTGGTGCGCCAGGCGTTAACTTGCAGCACGTAGGCGTTGGCGGTGCCGCGCAGGTTGAGCAGCCGGCTGTACTTCTCCCAGAGGAAGCGGCGCTCGGCCATCACTTGATTTAAATCGGCCACGGACACTTCCCATTCCATCAGCGCCTCGCTCTGCTGAAGCAGCAGGTTTTTGATGGCGGCGGCGCTGTTGGCGCCTTCGATGACGGCGTCGGCTTCGGCTTGTTTGAGCGCGTTGAGGCTTTCATAGCCGGCGATTCTTTCCTCGTTGGGATCCCAGACCGTTTGCGTGGAATCGCTCCACGTCCACTTCTTGCCGGTACCCGCAACCCCTTCTATTGAGAACTCCAGGCCCGATTTCCACTCGGCGCCGGAGTGGAAAGGGTTAATCGACGCCTTGGCCTCAACACCGACAGAATACTTGAGTTTTGCTTCCGCGCCTATGTGAACATCCGCTTCCGAGGAATTGGCGTTGGTAGTGGTGGTTCTCTGCGCGCGCAACTTGCCCATGGCGAGCGCGCTGGCGCTGAGAGTTTGCCCCATGCCCAGGTTGACATTGATCACGTGTCCGGCGCGTTCTTCTTCGATCCCGATCTGGTCGGCGATATGTTCCGCCTGCATCCACGCCAGGCCGGCGCGTAACGAAGCGGCGTAGGCCGCCTGCTCACTTTGGCCGATCAACCCGCCGGTACACGTGGCGTAATTGTCGTGCGTCGTGCCGCATAGCTCAAATAACTCGACATCGTAGGCGTAGTTCAGGTCTTCGATCTCACGGCCCAGCACGGTAGCATTTTCGTCAAACTCGCGTTGGGCGAGACGCGCCGCTTCTTCGCTGGCCTGGGCGGTCCCTAACAGCCCCGCCTCGCCCGTCGGCCCTTCGACCAGGGTGAGCAGGTCTGGGTAGGATTGGATGGGCACATAGATGCGCCCGTACCCCAGGACGTCCACCCCCTCATGCACCGCCTGCGCCTGCGCACGCAACCGGCTCAGGTTGTTCAGCATCTCCCAACTGCCATTGATCAGGTAATCGGTGTCGTTCTCTTGCGCCAGTTGCGCCAGCGCCATGATTTGGAGATATTGCGCGGCGTAGGCTTCGTTGTAGAGCGCCAGCGCGACGTCATCCTGGCCCATCTGGCGATAGCGGGTGGCTTGCTCATCCAGCGCCACCATCAGGCGGTTGCTGGCGACGCCGAACAGTTCAAACTCGGCGGCGGTGAAATAGTCGCCCACGCGCCCGCCGCCTTCCAGCCAGCCGTACTTGATCTCGCCGCCCAACGGGTATTGAAAGGCATAGAACAAGATGTCCATCGCCTGCTGGAACTGGGTTTGCGCCTGCTCCAGTTGCTCCAGTTCCAGGGCAATGATCTGGTCGGCGTTGGGAATCCCGCCGGTGCTGAAACGGTAGTCGGTGGCGTCTACCAGGAACTCGTTGCCAAAGATGAGGTGAATGTTGGCGATCTCCTGCGCGGCGGACAGCACCCCGGTGCGGCCCAATTCACGCACGGGGGTGAGTTGGCCTTCCGCCATCACCATAATGTTGGCCGGTGAAACGGACAGCGCGCCGTACAACTCCAGCGCGCGCACCAGGCGGTTGCGGATGTACTGGTAATACTCCGGGTTGGAGCCGGGCGAACCGCCCACCTCACCCAGGGTGAAGGGAGGGCAATAGCCCTGCGCGTTGATCCGGGTGTAGTCCGCGCAGAAGGCGGTAAACAACGCGCCGCCGTTGAAGTCCGCGTAGTTTTGCAGGGCGTGTTCGAGCGTGTCGGCCGGCACCAGCGAGATTTTGTCTTTCCGGAAATCCACGCCGTGTGCCAGCAGCAGGGTCGCCTCGTCATAGATGCCCTGGTAATCCGGCGCTCCCACCATCAAGGGGCCGGTTTGCAGCGCGCCCGGCGACTGTGAGGCGCCGCCGATGGGCAGCAGCGCGCCGGTGAAGGTGAGGGCCGTCGGGGCGGCGACGCCCCCCCACAGCGGCGGGGTCAACACCAATCCAGGAATGAGCAGGAGTAACAGAATCTTGGGGATAGTTTTCTTTTTCATGGCAATCCTCCTGTTGGACTGATTACCACTGCAAGCACCGGGCCTGGCAATAGGCGTAGGGGTCGAAAAAGCCTGTTCCAACCGCGTGCGCGTAGAGCACCCAATAGCCGCCCGAAGTTCCAATTTCACACTGGGCATATTCTCCGTCATCCTCAGTGTCTTCAAACCACACATGGGTTAGAAAGCACATGCTGTTACTACTGGACACCATTTGTACAGACTGAGTGCCTGATTCGTTAGAGATTACCTCGTATTCGGTCGTGAGTTTTAGACCGGTCAAGTGGCCTTGATTTCTATCCCAATGGATGTCGCCGGTGGTGGTAATATTGCCGTTCACGGTGGCGGTGCCACTGACGTGCAACGTGGCCTGCGGAGCGTTTGTTCCAACGCCCACATCGCCGCCATTTGGATTCAGGTATATTTGTGAACCACCACTGCCTTGGAGGAACAGGTGGTCATTAAAATTAATATCAAGTGCGTCGCCCCAAGTTCCCAAAGTGATCGCATCGCCGCTGCTATCTTCTTTCAACTGGATTCTTGAGCCGCGCACGTCAAGCTCCGCTGTTGGCGATGTCGTCCCAATGCCAACTCTATCACTGATAATGGCGCTGCCGCTCACGGCGGCGCTGTCCATCGTGGCATGGCCGCTTACGGTGGCGCTACTCATGGCGACGTCGCCCATGCTGCCGAGCACGGTAACATCGCCGCCAAACGTCGCATTGCCGGCGTTATCCACCACCACCGCATCCGCCGGGTCACCATCGGCGGCGGCCAGGCCGCCGGCGCGGTCGGAGCGCAGGCTGTAGGGCACGCTGGCGAATTGCTGGCGGGGCGTCAGTTCCCCCCCATAGCCTTCCACCGTGATGCCCAGGTAACGATCCGGGTCGGCAAACAGAGTGGCTGAGAAAGGCGCGCCCGCGCCCAGCACCACGTTAAAGACGCCGCCGCTCACGCTGACGTTGGGCTGGGTTTCTTCCCACAGGGGGGTGGTGATGGCGGCGCTGGCATAGATGCGGAAGGTCATGGTGTACACATCGTTCAAGGGCGCACCGGCGTCGTCTTTAAGGTAGCCGACGTACCCCAACGTGGTCGGCGCGAGCGCGTCGGCGGCTTGCGGGGCGGCCGGCGGGGGCGCCGATTGACCGAGTACGGCCCAGACGGTCCCGTCGCCCACCAGGGTCGCCAATCCATAGAGGGCTAACAGGCCAATGGTTACGTAACCTACAAACTGGGCAATGGTGTTAAATTTTTTGTGCAACATAGTTCAGCTCCTTTCTGTCCATAGCCACAGAGTTCACGGAGAGAAAATCTTTGTCTCCCTCGTGTGCTTTGTGGTGAAAGATTTTCACTTTTGGGCTGACCGGAGTATCTTGCAAGTCAGTACAGGACGGTTAACAAGGGGAGGGTGCTTGCAGCCCCAATCTATAGTCTGTTTAGAATCTATCCGAAAATTCGTTTTGGCCCACGGTTTGCGCCTAAAGGCGCGGTTTGAAGGGTATTTTTTCGTGGGCGGGCGTAACCCGCCCACGAAAAAATACCTTCCTGAAAGCGGCTTTGGCCGCAAGACCCGGCGCAGCGGCGCAACGCCGCTATAATTTTCGGATAGGTTCCTAGTCAAAGAGTCTCACGCTTCAAAGAGGGGAGGCACAGCAAGTGCGTATACGATCATGATATTCCGGCTTTATGAAAAGTCAATACTTTATACAAAGTTTATTTTATCAGCGCATTAAATGCAATACAGAATACAAGTACATCATCGTGTATTTTTAGCAACGATTTAGTATACTGTGTTTTGGTGTATAATAGAGGCTTGTGGTTACCCCTTATAATGAAGACCACTGACTTCACAGTGGGAGGAACAGGCATTGGAAGAAGATATTGAGGTTATCGGTCAGGACACCGCCGGTCAGATCAAATCGGTAGACATCCAACACGAGATGCGCACGGCGTACCTTGATTATGCCATGAGCGTCATTGTGGCGCGGGCGCTGCCCGACGCGCGCGATGGGTTGAAGCCGGTGCAGCGACGGATTCTCTACGCGATGCACGACATGGGCATCCGCCCCAACACCCCGCACAAGAAATCCGCCCGCATCGTCGGTGAAGTGCTCGGCAAGTATCACCCGCACGGCGACTCGGCGGTGTACGACGCGATGGCGCGGCTCGCGCAGGATTTTTCATTGCGCTATATGCTGGTGGATGGGCAAGGGAACTTCGGCTCGATAGACGGCGATTCCCCGGCGGCCATGCGGTATACGGAAGCGCGGCTCGCGCCGCTGGCGATGGAGATTCTGGCCGACATTGAGAAGGACACCGTGGATTGGGTGGATAATTTCGACGGCAGCCTCCAGGAACCGACCGTGCTGCCGTCGCGCGTGCCGAACCTGCTGGTCAATGGCGCTTCCGGCATCGCGGTAGGCATGGCAACGAACATTCCGCCCCACAATTTAGGGGAAGTCACCAGCGCGTTGATACACATGCTGGATCAGTGGGATCGCCGAGACGACATCAGTGTTGAAGAACTGATGGAATACATCAAAGGGCCAGACTTCCCCACCGGCGGGCAAATCTTAGGGCACGAATCCATCATCAAAGCCTACGCCACCGGGCGCGGCAAGGCCGTCGTCCGCGCCACCGCCAACATTGAGGAGATGCGCGGCGGGCGTTTCCGCATCGTCATCACCGAGATCCCCTATCAACTCAACAAATCCAGTCTGCTGGAGAAGATTGCGCTGCTGGTGCGGGAAGGGAAATTGGATGAAATCAGCGACTTGCGCGACGAATCCGACAAGCAGGGCATGAGCATCATCGTCGAACTCAAACGCGGGGCGCAGCCGCAGAAGGCGCTCAATCAACTTTACAAACATACGCCGTTGCAATCCACCTTTGGGATTCAACTGCTGGCCCTGGTGGACGGCGTGCCGCGCATCCTGCCGCTCAAACGGCTGCTGCAAATCTTCCTTGACTACCGCGTTGAGGTATTAATCCGCCGTAGCCAGTATGAGTTGAAAAAGGCCAAAGAGCGCGCCCACATCCTGGAGGGGCTGCTCATCGCGCTGGATCACCTGGACGCGATCATCCGCACCATCCGCGAATCGCCGGACGTAGAGACGGCGCGCGCGCGTTTGATGACCGGGTTCGGCCTGAGCGAGGTGCAGGCGCAAGCCATTCTCGATATGCAACTGCGGCGGCTCACGGGGCTGGAACGGCACAAGATCGAAGAGGAATACGCCGAACTGCTCAAGACGATTTCCTATCTGGAGGGGCTGTTAGCCTCGCCATTGCAACAACGGCAGGTCATCCGCGAAGATTTGCAGGAACTACACGACCAGTACGCCGATCCACGCCGCACGCAAATTCGCCCCTTCGCCGATTCCACTTTCGACGAAGAAGATTTGGTGAAGAAAGAAGAAGTCCTGATTGTGATCACGCAGCGCGGCTACATCAAGCGCACGCCCTGGACGGAATTCCGGGCGCAGCGGCGCGGTGGACGCGGCGTCATCGGCATGGCTACGGGCGAAGAGGACGAGATCAAAACGTTAATTTCGGCCAACAGCCACGATACGCTGCTGTTCTTCACCGACCGGGGCAAGGTCTATCAAGAGCGCGTCTACCAGATTCCCGACGCCGGACGCACGGCCAAAGGCTCCTTGATCGCCGGCATCCTGGCAATCGCAACCGAGGAGCGTGTGACCGCCGTTGTCGCCGTCGCCAGCTTTGAAGAGGCGACCGAGTCCCCGCGCTACCTGATGATGGTCACGCGCATGGGGCGGGCCAAGCGGATGACGCTGAGCGAGTTAAGCGCCGTGCGGCCCAGCGGTGTGATCGCCATCACGCTGAATGACGACGATGAACTGGCCTGGGTGCGCCTGACGCAGGGAAACGACGATATTATGCTCGTCACGGAGCAAGGACAGGGGATTCGTTTCAACGAGCAGGATGTGCGGCCCATGGGCCGCACGGCTGCCGGTGTCACCGCGGTGCGTATAGACGAGGAGGATCTGGTGGCGGTGGCCGAAGTAGTGGAACCCAACGGCGCGCTGTTCCTGGCAACGATCAAGGGATATGGGCGCTGCACCCATCTGACCGAATTCAACAGACAAGGGCGCGGCGGCAAGGGCGTGCGCGCGTACAACGTCTCTGATAAGACCGGCCCCGTGGTGGATGGTCGCGTAGTGCAGGATGCGGACGAGCTGACCCTCATCTCCGAGAACGGCATTGTCATCCGCACCACCGTCGCCAAAATCCCCAAACTGGGGCGCACCACGCGCGGCGTGCAAATGATGGATTTGAAGGAAAACGACCGCCTCGCTTCGGTGGCGCGGTTATTTAACAGCAATGGCGAGGAAGAGCAAGAAGAAATGAGAAATGAGTAAGAAGAGATGAGAAATGAGTGCTCTTCACTCATTACTCATTACTCATTACTCATTACTCATTTCCCTCACCAACGGAGAACAGGGTTATGCCAGACAAGATTCACGCCGGTTCAAATCAGTTGGTGGCGCTGTTGGCGGATGCGGAGCCGACGGCGCTGGCAGAGACGTTGACGGCATTTGCCAACGCCGACGGGGGGACGCTGTACGTTGGCGTAAACGAGGATGGCAGCCCCACCGATGCGACAGCGCCGGAAGACTTCGATGCTGCGATCCAGCAGGCGGAGCGGCTTTGCCGTCCGCCGATCCCGGTGAGTTGGGAACAGTTGGAAGTCGGCGGCGCGTTTGTGTTTGTGGGACGTGTGGCGCGGGCGGTGGGCCTGCACACGTTGGCGGATGGGCGAATTCTGGTGCGCGCGGGCGCGCTCAACCGGGTGATCAGTGGGGCGCAGGTGCAGCAGTTAGCCACGACCCGCACGACCGGCGAATACGAGGCCGAACCCCAGCCTGGCGCCACCCGCGAGGACTTCGATGCGGACATCCTGCGCGAGTTTGTCGAAGCCTGGAGCAAGCGTCAGGGTCGCCCGCATACCGGCGCGTTGGACGATATGCTGATTGAGTTGGGGTGGCTGACGCCGGGCAAGCAACCGACAGTGGCCGGCATTTTGCTCTTTTCCCGCAAGCCGCAGGTCTTCATCCCGCGCAGCGGCCTGACCTTCGTGCGTTTCGATGGCCCCCCTGGCGTGAACACAACGGAACGACGCGAGGAGGGCGAAGCCGTCTACGGGCGGCGCGTTGAGGTCGAAGGCCCGCTGGCGCACGTCATCCGGCGCACCTGGGACATCATCCAGGAGGAGATCCGGGTGGGCGCCGTGGTGAAGGGGTTGGAGCGCAAAGAGCAATGGCTCTATCCGCCAACGGCCATCCGCGAGGCGTTGGTCAATGCAGTGGCGCATCGGGATTACCGAGTGCGCGGGCGCGCCATCGAGGTGCGGATGTTCCCAGATCGGTTGGAAATCTACAGTCCCGGCGGGCTGCCCGGCTTCATCACGCTAGATAACATCGTGGAGGAACACTTCTCGCGCAATCCACGCATTGTCAACGGTCTCTACCAGTGGGGGTACATTGAGGAGCTGGGGCTGGGCGTGGATTTGATGATCGAGGATATGGTCAATGCCGGGCACCCGCCGCCGGAGTTCCGCCCGACGGATCACTCCTTTACGGTGGTGTTCCAGAGCGTTCAGGAGCGCCGCCCCCTTATGCCGACGACCAGCGATCTGACGATGAACGAGCGGCAAGCGAAGGCTCTGTCGTTCATCCAGCAAAACGGCCGGCTCACCAACCGCGACTATCAGTTGCTCTGTCCGGACGTCAGCCCGGAGACGCTCCGCCTGGACATGGTGGACATGGTCGAGCGCGGAGTGCTGCTCAAGATTGGGCAGAAACGGGGAACGTACTACATTATGAAGTAAAGATGTGGAGCAGACTGAAAGTCTGCCCCACATCTTTGTGTGTGTTTTGGGCGCGGCTTGCACGCCCAAAACACACCATTTTGTTACCCAGGAATAATCCGCGTGCCGGCTTCGCCGCGCAGGGCGGGGATGATGTGCGCCGGGTCGGTGATGATGGCCTCTTTGCCGCCGGCATCCATGTACCAGAGAATGGCCTCGATTTTGGGCGCCATGCTGCCCTTCGCAAAGTGACCTTCCGCGAGGTACTGCCGGGCTTCGGAGACGGTTATCACGTCCAGCGCCTGCTGATCGGGCTGTTTGTAGCGGAGGTACACTTTGTCCACCGCCGTCGAAATCAGGAAGAGGTCGGCCTTGATCTTCTGCGCCAACAACGACGAAGCATAATCCTTGTCAATGACCGCCGCCGTGCCCAGGTAGTTGCCGTTTTCGTCCTCAATGACGGGGATGCCGCCGCCGCCGACGGTGATCGCGCAGATGCCGTTGTCCAGCAGCGTTTGGACGACGTCTAGCTCGATGATCTGCTTGGGCAGCGGCGAGGCAATCACGCGCCGCCAACCGCGCCCGGCGTCTTCCACGACGCTCCACTTTTCTTCGGACACGCGCCGTTGAGCTTCGGGTTCATCCATAAAGCCGCCGATGGGCTTGGTGGGGTGCTGGAAGGCCGGATCGTTGCGGTCTACCAGGACTTGGGTGATCACGGTCGCCACACTCTTCTTGATTTTGCGATGGTAGAATTCGTTGTTTAAGTTCTGCTGAAGCGCGTAGCCGATGGCGCCCTGCGAATCCGCGCCGCAGGCGTCTATGGGCACCTCATGCATCCCATCCACCTTGTGCGCGATCTCCGAACGCCGCAGGATGAAGCCGACTTGCGGCCCATTCCCGTGCCCAATGGCGACATCCCAGCCCAGTTCGATCATGTCGGCAATGTGATGGCAGGTTTCCTGCGCCGCCAGGTATTGATCCTCAACAGATTGATGCTGCTTGTCCTTGATCAGGGAATTGCCCCCAATGGCAATCACAGCCCACTTTCGGTCGGTCATAGTTTGCTCCTTTTGTGAATAGCGAATTGCGAATTGCGAATTACGGATTACGGATTTCCGATTTCCTCTAATATTTCTTCTGCGTCCTGCTGTAAAGCGGTGTCGCCGGATTCTTTGGCCAGGGCAACGGCTTGCTCAAAGGCGTCGCGGGCCTGGTCAAGCTGGTCTTTCTGGTAATAGGCCCAGCCCAGGTTATAGATGTACAGAGCTTCTTCCGGGTCTAGCTCGAAAGCCTGTTGGTATTTCTCGGCGGCGGCGGCGTACTCTGCTTGCTCGTAGAGGGCGTCGCCCCAGAGGTTGTAATCCCTGGCGCGGTCGGGGATTAACTCGACGGCTTGCTGGGCGGCGGCGATGGCTTCGTCGTAATCCCCCAACGCATAGTAGGTATCCCCCAGATCGGAGAAATACGGGGCAAAGACGGGATCTATATCGGCAGCCTGGCGGTATTTCTCCAGCGCCTCGGCGTACTTTTCCTGAGCGTAGAGCGTGTCGCCCCAGCGGTTGTAGTACCAATCGTTGTCCGGCGCCAGAGCCACGGCCTGCGCAAAAGCGATTTCGGCGCGGTCGTAGATGCCGGCTTTTTCATAAGCGCCGCCCAGATTGGAGTGATAGACGGCCATGCCGGGCAAGAGGTCAATGGCCTGCTGGTATTTCCCGGCGGCTTCCTCATAACGCCTCTGGTCGTAAAGTGCGTTTCCCCATCGGTTAAAGACATAGCCCGGTGAATCGGGAACGGCCGCCCGGTATTGCTTCAGCGCCGCTTCATCATCCCCCATTTCGTAGTAGAGGTCGCCCAACTCGCAGCGGTAGTCATACTCGGTCGGGCGCAGTTCGACGGCCATGCGCAGCTTGTCGGCGGCTTCGTCGTTGCTGGACAGCTCGCGCAGCGCCAGGCCCCATTGGTAGTAGCAGGGGGCGCACTCCGGGTCCAGGTCAACCGCGTGCGCGAATGCGACGGTGGCGCTGCCGTAATCTTCGTCAAACAGGTAAGACTCACCCAGATTGCGATAATATGCCGATTCCTCCGGTAGCGCACCGGCCTGCGCCTGATATGAGGTTGCGTCCAAAACGACAAATTCCGTCGCGTGAAGCAGCGCCTCAGTGTCATCCAGAAGCAATTCCAGGCGATAGTCGCCGGCAGGTGGCTCGCGCAAGAAGAAGCTGTACGTCCCCCAACCGCTCAATGGGTTTGTGACAAGTTCCTCGTACAACTCTTCGTCCCGATACCAACGTCCGACGATGATGGCGTCCGACAGGCCGCTATAAGCAAACTGCCCATGCAACTCGGCGACACCCGCCGGGAAGACCT
The DNA here is from genome assembly GCA_029555965.1 of Chloroflexota bacterium. Taxonomy (GTDB): domain Bacteria; phylum Chloroflexota; class Anaerolineae; order B4-G1; family SLSP01; genus JAKQHY01. The sequence goes on from JAKQHY010000072.1 coordinate 14,966, forward strand.
CGTGAGGCGCGGATGGCTCGGTGTTGCTGTTAAAGGCCGTGGCTATGACCGGCGCGCCGACGATGAATGTGTCGGCCTCCGGGATGGTGAACTGCCCGCTTTGGAGCAGCCGCCCGTTGACGTAGTATTCCACCGTATAGACGCCGGGCCGCATCCCCCGCCGCCCCGGCCAGGGAGACGCGACGACGTGTTGCAGCGTTCCTGCCGACTCCCCTTCCCACACCATATCCATCGCCATTGTCGGCAACTGCTCAAGCTCGCCGGGTTCGTCCGACCATTCGCGCGTGACGCGGCGCGAGAGGGTTGCGCCCTGCGGCAACGCCTCAAAAGGCAGTTCGATGACCAGCGACATCAACCCGCGCGCGAAAGTCGTCTCTGTGCCGAGCAGCTTGCCGTCGTAGCTGGCGTACTGCCCAAAGCGCAGGGGCAGCAGCGCGGCTTCGGCGGACGGCATCCTGGGCGCGCCGCTGGCCTCGATGGCGACGATCCCTTCTTTGATGCGCTGATGCGCCGCCTCGGCGTCGGCGCGAAGCCGGGCGCGGTCGGCCACGTTGTCCAGATGCGGTTCCTGGGAAAACCCGGTCTGCCCGTCCGCCGCAGCGATGAGCCGTTCCAGATCGTCCACCGTTTCCAGCAGATAGACGTGACTCCAGGAAGCCGGGAGTTCGGATTGCGGGTCGGCGGCAATCGCCAGGCCGCGCTCGTATTCCTGCATGGCGGCGGCGGTATCGCCCTGGGCCAGCAGCGCGGTGGCAATGTTCATCACGATGGGCGTCAGGCCGGGATCCAACACCTCGGCGGCGCGACTGGCTTCGACGGAGGCCGGGTAATCGCCGAGCAAGTACAACACCCAGCCCAGTTCCCAATAGATGTCCTTGCCGGCGCGGCCGTTTTCCAGAGCCTTGCGGTTGTAATCGGCGGCGGCGGCGTAATCTCCCAGTTCCAGGGCCACAGCCGCGCGCCTGGCGTAGGCGTTCCCATACTCAGGGTAAAACCGGAGCGCCTCATCAAAAGCGGCAGCGGCTTCCTGGTAATCTTCCTCGCTGGCGGCCTGGTAGTAAAGACCTTGACCGCGCGCATACTCGGCGATGGCGTCCAGGGGAATGGTAGGTACACGGCCAATCGTCAGGATGCCCGTCCACAGCACACACACCACCACCAGGAAAGACCCGGCCAGCGCGAAGAGGTAGCGCACCACGCCTGAGATGGTCGTCGAAAGGCCGTAGAGGAACAACGCCACGGCCAGCACCGTCAGGACGGTGACGTAGCCATCCCCTTTGTTCCCCCAGGCGTTGGCGGTTTTGATGGTGAACGCGCGCTGCTCCAACAAAACCGTGGTGGTAATCAGGTTGGTGTCCACGTGGTACGAGTAAGTATCGGCGTATTGCGTGTCGGTGTTGAAATAGGGCAAAGTCTCATCCAACAGCGGGGTCAGCGGGACAACCATCTCGGCAACTTCGGCGGAACGCTCGGCCAACGCTTCCTGGTCAGCTTCGAGCGCTTCGAGCCGCCGCCAGTCCCACTCGTTCCAGGTGGTGTAGAGGTCGAAGTCGTAGCTCTCGCGCTGGCGGCTGGTCATGTCGTGGCCCATCGCTTCCATCGAGAGCGCCTGGCTCTGCCGGTTGTAGGCGGATTCGCGGCTGTCGGCCCAAGTCTGCAAAAAGGCCAACAGCGCCGCCCACACCGTCACCAGCGCAATGGTGACGATGATAATTTGCTCAAAGTATTCTACCATCCATTGGATGGGAGGCAGGCTCTTGAACCACGCTACGGCGGGCCGCAGGCTAAAACCGCGCCGGGCGCGCGCCGGCGGTGAAGTTGGGGGCGGCGGCGGGGTTGACGTCGGAGGCGGCGGCGTTGGCATTGGGTTTGTGTCAGTCATCGCACACCTCCTTTAGAGCACCCACTCGATAACCGGCCAAAGGACGCCGAACAAGGCAAAGACGCCGCTGCCCAGGATGACGAAAAGATATTTGACGGGATGCGTCACCACTTCGGCCAGGGTGTAGAAGAGCAGACTGGTGCTGAGGAACAGCGCCAGCGCGGTCAGGCGTTGCGTCTTGAGGCGCAGGCCATCGGCCTCGGCAAAGTAGCGTCCCTGTGGGTCGAAGTCGGCGGTCAGGGCCAGGCCGGCCATATCAATATCCTGGGCGGCCTGGCCGTCGTAGCTGCCGTCGGCGCGAATGTATTCCGGGCGGAGCGTCACCTGATCGAGGTATTCCTCGGCCACAAACGTCTCCGTCCAGCCCTCATCCCAGAGACGGGTGCGATTGGGGTCTTTGTCAGGGTAGAGGTCGCGTTCCCGCGCCAAGCCGTTGCTAAGCGCGTCGTGGATGCGGACTTTGAGGTAGGTGCGCAGATTGCGGTACATATCCGCCTCCGTGCCGACGCGCGCCTGGTGCCAACTGACCAGGCTGACGATCCCCTGCACGTCGTCGTCGGAGGCGACGCTGTCCAGAAACGCAATCCGCCAGGCCAGCAGCGCGCCCGCCAACGACACCACGGCGATGAGGATGGCGACGAAGGTTTTGAAGCGATCATCTTTCTTCTCCAGCGCGACGCCACACTGATTACAGAACTTCGCATCAGGAGCATTTTCCGCGCTGCAATCGGAGCAAATCAATCCGGCCATATCCCACCTCAAAAAAATCTCTTTATTTTATATTTTGCGCGCCGCTTCGCGGCGCGCAAAATATAAAAGAGTCTTCCTACCACATCGTTAAGGCCATCACCGCTTTCTGCGCGTGCAGGCGATTTTCGGCCTGATCGAACACCACCGAATTGGGGCCGTCCATCACTTCGCTGGTCACTTCGATGTCGCGGTCGGCGGGCAGCGGGTGCATGTAGATGGCGTCCGGTTTGGCGCGGCCCATCTTGGCGGCGTCCGTGATCCAGTCCTTGTACTGATCCTGGATGCGCTTGCCTTCGGCGGGATCGGCGGTGGTGAGCAGCGGCCCCCACGACTTGGCGTACACCACGTCGGCGTCCTCGAAGCCCTCGGCCATGTCGTGGACGATATCGAAGGCCGTGCCGTACTTGCGCGCCTGCGCCTGCGCCTCGGCCACGATGTCCGGCATCAGCTTGAATTCCGGCGGATAGGACAGCGTCACATCCATGCCGAAGCGCGGCATTTGCAGGATAAGCGACTGCGGCACGGAGATGGGCTTGAGGTACGAGGCCGCATACGCCCACGAAACGACGATGCGCTTCTTGCGCAGTTCGCGGCCTTTCTTTTCCTGGATCGTCATCAGGTCGGCGAGGCACTGGAAGGGGTGGTAGATGTCGCACTGCATGTTGAGCACCGGGCAGCGCGAAGCTTGCGCAACCCCGTTGATGTACGCATTGCCGGCAGCCCAATCGCAGTGGCGGATGGCGAGGCCGTCGAAATACCGGCCAAAAATCTCGCCGATCTCTTTGGGAGTGTCGCCGTGGGCAATCTGCGTCGTCTTGGAATCAATGAACGCGCCATGTCCGCCCAACTGCGCGATCCCGGCCTCAAACGAGCCGCGCGTGCGCGTGCTGCTGAAGAAGAACAACATCGCCAGCACCTTGTCGCGCAAATAGGGATGCGGTTCGCCCAGCGCCCGCTTGCGCTTCAAATCCCAGGCCACATCCAGTACGGTTTCGACTTCTTCTTTAGAAAAATCCAGGTCGCCAATTAAATCTCGGCCACGAAGATTCGTAATCATAATAGTTACTCCTTTATCAGGGTTGTTTTTGCGCGCGGCTTCGCCGCGCGCAAAAACAAAAAAATTATTCCATCGCCCCCAACACCAGCGCCAGCAGCGCCATCCGCATCACGACGCCGTTGAAGGCTTCCTGCCAGTAGCGCGACCAGCGGGTGATGTCTACATCGGTGGGGATTTCGTCCATGCGCGGCAGCGAGTGCAGCAGGATTGCGTCAGACTTGGCTTTCTTGGTCAGCAGCTCGCGCGTGATCTTGTAGTTGTCCGGCGTGAAGCCGGCGTCGCCCTTGCGCTCATCGCGAGCTTTGGTGTAGTCCGGCTGCATCACCGGCTCGACCAGGATCACGTCCGCGTCGGCAATCGCCTGTTCTACGTGTTCCGCCTCGCTGAAATCGAGGGCGTACTGCCGGAAATCGGCCTTGTAGCTTTCCGGCATCTGCATATCCGGCGAGTTGTCAAAGAGGGCATGGCCGGCGGCGCGACAAACGTGATCGGGCAGTCGAACTGCGTCAGCGCGTAGCCGAGCGAGTGCATCGTGCGCATCCGCATGTCGCCGACGGCCAGCCAGCGCAGGCCGTCAATGGTGCCCTTCTCGCGCAGCACGGTGTAGAGATCGGTGAGGATTTGCGTGGGATGCTCGCCCCAGCCATCGCCGCCGTTAATGATGGGGATGCTCGCCCACTTGGCGGCCTCGTGCGGCGCACCCTGCTGAAAATGGCGCATCACGATCACGTCGCCGTAAAACTCCAGCATCTTCACCGTGTCCTTGATGGACTCCTGATACCAATCGCCCGCCCGCGTCATCTTGGCGTCGGAGAAGCCGGTGACATGCCCGCCCAGGCGGTGCATCGCGGCCTCGTGCGCCAGCCGCGTGCGCGTCGAGGGCTGGTAGAACGCCGTCACCAGCGTCTTCTCGGTGAGCATGTCCGAGTTGCGGCGCTCCCGCGCAATCGGCTCCAGTTCTTCGGCAACCTCAAAAACGTGGAAAAACTCGTTCCGCTCAAACTCTTTGAGAGACAAAATGTCACGACCCATGAAACTACGCATACAAACAACCTCCTTGAATTGAATGTTGAGATAGAATTGATGAACGTAATTCGTAGTCCGTATTCCGTTTGTGAGAACTACGGAATACGCACTACGCACTACGGATTATCTTCTACGATGGCCTGCGGCAGGCAGGCGTACCATTCCGCCGCACGCACCACATCGTCCAGCGGCACATTCTCATTCGTCATGTGCGCCGTCTTCTCGTCGCCCGGCCCCAGCCCGATGGCCGGAATCCCCGCCTTGCCCGCCCAATAGACGCCGTTGGTGGAAAAATCCCACGTGCCGAGCGGCGGGACTTCGCCCCATAACGCTTCGAGCGCCCGTTGGCCGGCTTGCACCAGAGGATGCGCGTCGTCCAACGCCCAGGCGGGGAAGTATTTCGTCACCGGGAAAACAAAGCCGGTATACGACGGCATATCGTAAAACAGTTCCTCAACGCGAATCTCCTCCTGCAAATAGTCGGGGATAAGCCCTCTGACCTGGGCGATCACCTCGTCGTGCGATTCGCTCAACGTGATCCGCCGGTCAAGGTAGATGGTGAACTGATCCGGCACGGCATTGAGCGACGCCGTGCGCGCCGAAACGTCCGTCACCGCAATCGAAGCGTGGCCCAATAGCGGGTGGCTGCCCATCCCGAAGCGCATCCGCCGATCCAGGTCACGGATCGCCGCAATCACGCCGGCCATTTTGTAGACGGCGTTATCGCCCAAATAGTGCGATGCGGCGTGCGCCGATCTTCCCACCGCCGTGATCTTCAATTCGATGCGACCCTTGTGCCCGCGATAGACGCGCATCTTCGTCGGCTCGCCGATGACGACGAAATCGGGACGCACTTTGGGATCGGCTTCCACGAAGGCGTTGGGCGCGATGCCGTCGCACCACTCCTCCATGTTGCCGAAGTAGTAGACGGTGAAGCCGTCGAGCAGGCCCAAATCGCGGGCGATAGCGAGGCCATGCACCATGCCGGGCGTGCTGCCCTTCTCGTCGCACGCGCCGCGCGCATACAGGCAGCCGTTCTCCACCTTGCCCACGAACGGGTCCCACTCCCATTCGGCGGGGTCGCCGACGCCGACTGTGTCAATGTGCGAGTCGTAGACGAGCACCTTCGGCCCGTCCCCGATGCGCCCCAAGGTGTTGCCCATCTTGTCGAAGCGCACTTCGTCGTAGCTCAGCCGGCGCATCTCGGCCTGGATGCGCTCGCCCACCGGCCCAATCTGCGATTCCATGCTCGGAATCGCGCAAATATCGCGCATAAACTGGATGATGTCATCCCGCCGTTGCTGCACCCGTTGTCTGATTTCGGCGCTATATTGCATATCTTTCTCCCAGAAGTGATGTTATTTCTAAACCCTCACTATAAGCCTGTGATGAGCGAATTGCACGGGTCATTTTTCCCATCTGTGTGAGTGTATTGTCCTAAGCAAATACCATTATAATGAGGATACGGAAAGTTGCCCAATAAGGAGAGCCGACATGAAATACCGGTTGATGTGGCGTGGGATGGGATGGGTGATAACGGTCAGCCTGCTGTGGGGGGTAGTGTTGCTGGTGGGGATGGCGTTGGCGGATGCCGGCCGCCCCACGTTGGCCGCCGCGCCGCCGCCGCTTGTCGCGCCGGAGGTGCTCCGCGCCTGGGAAGCTGCGCCGGAAACGCCGTTGCGCGTCATTGTGATCTTGCGCACGGAGGAGAACGCGCAGTCGGCTCTCAGCGCCGGGCGCGGCACCTTTGTAGAAACCCTACAACAGGAGTATGCCGCCGCCAAGGCGCCCCTGGACAAGTTGCTGGCGGCGGCGCAAGCGCGCGGCGAGGTGCGGGAGCAGCGCGATCTGTGGATCATCCACGGCCTGGCGCTGACCGCGTCGCCGGCATTCTTGCAACAGTTAACCGCCGCGCCGGAAGTGGCCGAAATCCGGTTGGATCACTACGAACAGTACCTGGCTCCCGCCGAAGTGCGCGGCGCCGAACGGACGGAAGCGACCACACTCGCCTGGGGCGTGACCCAGATCCGCACCCCTGAAGTCTGGCAAACGTTGGGAATTTCGGGCACCGGCGCAGTCGTTGCCATCATGGACACCGGCGTCGAGTGGCAACATCCCGCCCTGCTGAATAACTATCGAGGCAACCTTGGACGCGGCCTCTCCGATCACACCGGCTCGTGGTACGACGCAGTCAATGACGGCGTCTACCCCTACGATGACCACAGTCACGGCACGCACGTCGCCGGCAGCGCAGTAGGGCAGAACGGCATCGGCGTCGCGCCGGGTGCGCGGTGGATCGCCGTCAAGATGTTGGCGCACGAGGGGTACGGTTATGACTCTTGGATTCACGCCGGATTTCAATGGCTCCTGGCTCCCGGCGGCAATCCGGCTCTGGCGCCGGATGTGATCAATGCCTCGTGGAGTTCCAGCCAAAGACTCTCCACCGAATTTGAGGAAGACATTCACGCACTGCAAGCGGTCGGCATCCTACCGGTCTTCGCCGCCGGCAACACCGGCCCGGATGTCGGCTCGGTCGGCTCACCGGCCAGCTTGCCCGGCGTCCTGGCAGTAGGGGCCAGCGATTATGACGATGAGGTGGCTTATTTTTCCGGGCGCGGTCCCTCACCCTGGGAAGAGATCAAGCCGATGATCGTTGCGCCGGGGATTAATATCCTCTCCGCCATACCCGGCGGCATTTACGCAGAATACAATGGCACTTCGATGGGAACGCCGCACGTGGTCGGTCTTGTCGCACTGTTGCGGTCTATCAGCCCCACGCTCTCCATCACAGCGACTATGAACGCGCTCACCACCACCGCCGTGCCATTGAGCACGACCCTCCCCAACAACGACAGTGGCTGGGGGCGGATAGATGCCCTGGGCGCGGCGCTCGCGGTAGCGCACCCTGGCTTCATCGCCGGCACGGTGCGCAGCCTCAACGGCGGGATTCCCCAGGCGACGGTGACGGCAGCGACGCGCGAGGCTGGAAAAGTCGCACAGGTCACGGCGGATGCGCAGGGACGTTATACGCTGGCCCTCCCGGCCGGGCAGTATATAGTGACGGCGGCGGCGTTCGGCTATTCGTCGCGCACCACCGTCGGCCTCCCGGTAGCGAACGATACGCTGTTATCGCACGATTTCATCCTGTTCGCCCTCCCAGAGGGAACGTTGACCGGACGCGTGCAGCTGGCGTCCGGCGCGCCGCCGACGCGCCCGGTCGTCATCGAAATTGACAACACGCCGTTAATGGCCGCCGTCAACGCGGCAGGAACATACCGGCTGACGCTACCGGTCGGGACCTACTCCGTTGCCGCGCGCGGGCTTGGCTATCGCGTGATGACGGCCAGCGTCGCCATCCAGACAGAGCAAACCACGTCCCAGGACTTCACCCTGCCCCCGGCGCCCACACTGTTGTTGGTGGACGAAGGCCCCTGGTATTACGGCAGCCAGAGCGCTTACTGGGAAGGTGATTTGCAGGCGTTAAGATACACCTACGACAAAATCAGTCTCAAACATGTCCCGGCCCAGACGCCGCTCAGCGCGACTCTACGCGCTTATGACATTGTACTGTGGTCGTCGCCCAATGGTTCGCCAGGATTGGTCAGTGGCGGTCAGGCGCTACGACAATATTTGCTCGATGGGGGACATGTGTTTCTCAGCGGTCAAGATGTGGCGCAGTTCGATTTGGGAACACTCGCGTCCAACGTCAGCTATCTGTCACAACAAATGGGGGTGGCCTATCGGCAAGATACGGCCGACAGTTGGGCGCTTCAGGGGACCGGCCCCTTTGCAGGGTTGCGTATAACCATTACCGGCGGCGCCGGCGCCAATAACCAGGTCAGCCCGGATGTGGTGGGGGTGTCCGACACAGAGAAAGCGGCGGTCTTGTGGGAGTACACAGCCGGCGGCGGGGGTGGGGTGGGCGCGTCCGTCTGTGTCCCCTACCGCTCCCTCTTTTTTGGATTTGGCTATGAAGCCATTGCCGAGGCCGACGCCCGCCGCGCCGTGATGGAGCGCAGTCTGGACTGGTTAATGCAACCGCCGTTGACGCAAGGGTTGCGCCTGACGCGCTTGAGCCGTATGCCCCAAATTGGATTGAGTGGGGAAACCCTCACGCACACTTTGCACCTGCAGCACATCGGGTATGCCGGACAACCGGAACCCGTTCGCATCACCGGAAGCGGCCAACACTGGCCCACCACCATCACCCCGGCTACCGCCATCCTCTCTCCGTGTGTCAATCTGACGGTGACGGTGGTGGTCACCGTTCCTCCGGCATTGGGGATGGAGGCGCGCGACACCTTTGTCTTGACGGTAACGGGGCTGGACTCCGGCGAGCGCGTGACAACCACACTCCAAACGAAAACCCCCGCGCCGGTATTGTTGGTGGATGATGACCGGTGGCACCCGATGGAAGTCTACTATACGGCGGCCTTGCAGCGGCAACACATTCCGTTTGATCTATGGAGTACGATGCATGGGAGCGACGTGATCGGTGATGCTTCGCCCTCTGACGCTATGCTGCAAGCGTATCCACTGGTGCTCTGGTTCACCGGCTACGATTGGCATAGGCCGATTGAGACCCATGAAACCGTGCGCCTGCTGACCTATTTGGAAAACGGGGGGCGGTTTTTGTTGTCCTCCCAGGACTTTCTGTACATGCACAACGGCGATGCTTTGAGCCGGCAATTGGGAGTCCTGCAATGGGATGAGTCGTCGCCAAAATCGGCGATGGGGGTGGCCGAGCACCCGGCGGGCGGGTTATGGGGGCCGGTGAAACTGATATATCCTTTCAGAAATTGGGCCGATGAGGTGGAACCGGTTTTTGCGGCAACGCCGGTGGTGAGGAGCGCGACGGGGCAGCCACTGGCGCTCGCGCACAATGCCCTTGCTCAGGGCGCCGGAAAGACGCTATTCTATGCCTTCCCCCTGGAAGCGCTCCCTGAAGACCTGCGCGCCCTGACACTAGAACGGGCCGTGGGGTGGCTTTCGCCATTGGGCGAGACAACCTGGACGGTGACGCCGACGGCGCCTTTGCCGGGACAGATCGTCCACAATCACCTGGTGCTGAGCAATGATGCGACGATGACTATGCCGGTGACGTTCACCCACACCTTGCCTGCTTCCCTGACGCTGCTGGCCGCCCCCCCCACCGCCACCCTGGTTCTTTCTTTACCGGGAGGGCTGCGTTATGATGGCGTCGCCCGGCAGCTTAGCTGGAGCGGGATGTTGGGGCCGGGAGCACGTCACCCGCTCACCTGGGAAGTCAAGGGGACCGGGCCAACGGGCGCGGTCATTGCGCCGACAGCGACACTGGCGCTACCTGAATGGCAGTTGCACTTCACGCGTGAAACGCAATTGCGGTTGGCCGGAGGAGATTTGGCAAGTAGTCACTGGATCTCGGCTCCCTTTAGCGCCATATACGCCGGGCGTCCGGTAACTCTGGGGTTTGTGTTACACAACCAGGGATATGGCAGCACTGGCCCCACCCGGGTGCAGTTTTGGTTGATGGAGGGGCTGGCGCCGCTAACGGCGACACTGCCGTTGTCTACGGGGGTCGCGCTCGCCGGATGGCAAGGCGTCCTGGAACCGGGCGCCACGCAATTGCTGACAATGGCGCTTTACAATTGGGATCAAAAGGCGGCCTTATTGCGCATAGATGCGCTACTGGAGACTATGCCGGCCGGCCGGTGGGAACAACGTCTCTGGTTGACGCCAGGATGGCTTTATTTACCCCTGACGTTGCGCCGGTTTTAGTCCAACCGGCGCAACACCATCACGACTTTGCCCTGAACCTGCACGTGTCTGGCCGGCACTCGGATGGGCGCCATAAGCGGGTTGGCCGGTTGCAAACGAATCATGTCGTTTTCGTAATACACTTTCTTCAATGTGGTTTCGCCGGCATTGTTGGTCAACCAGACGGCGGCCATCTCTCCATTTTCCACGCGCTCCTGGTGACGAAGAATGACCGTATCGCCGTCGCCAACCAGGGCGTCAATCATCGAGTTGCCCTGGACCTGCAAGGCAAACAGATTGCCGGCGTCACGGCCAAACAAGGCCCGGCTAATTTCAACGGTTTCATTGCCGGGTAAGGGTTCAACCGGGATAGGCGCGCTAGCCACGATGTACCCCAAAAAGGGGACGGAGAGCGTATCGGCCAGCGCCGCCACCGGTAGCGCATCCGGCGCGGCGGACATAAAGGAGTCCGCCAATTCCTCGTCGCTGGTCAGCCGGATCGCCCGCGATGCAGCGGCTTCACGGCTGATATAACCCTGTTCCGCCAACCGTCGCAGGTAATAGGAAACCAGCGAGGTGGAATCTACCCCTACGCCCTTGCCGATCTCTCTGACGGTGGGGGGATACCCATTTTCTCCCAAATAATCCCTGATAAACTCAAAAACTTTTTGTTGGCGTTCTGGCAATGATTTTGTCATCGTAGGTTCTCCTGTACTGAACGTTATCCCAAATATCCCAACTTCATTATAATCGCACATTTGTTCTATGTCAATACTTTTTCAATTTTCCATCAAACTTCTGGCGCATGCGCTTTGTTTAATGAGCGGAAGGGGGCGTTACCGCCGCCGCATGGATAAAGTGGAAGAGAAGATGCCGCAAAATTTCTCACGATGTCAAGAATAAGGTCTGAGCATAACAAACCTGTCTGATAAAACGCCAACCAATTGCTATTAATATTTAAGAACATGAAATCCCGCTAAAGGGCTATTGCACAACCTGGCCTTTTCGTGTAAAATAGAGGCAATTAGAACAGGTAAATTGAAGGGAAGGATGTAGCAGGCGAGACGCATGAAAAGTTCAAAACTATGGTTAAAAGGTGTATCTCTGCTGACGCTCGCCATCTTTTTGGGTTTCTCTTTATCCCAACCGGGCCTGGCGCAAAATGAAACTGAGAAGTATTTCCCAGAAACGCATCATTGGGTTACCGGAGTTTTTTTAGAGTATTTTCTCAAACGCGGGGGGTTGGAGATCTTCGGGTATCCGATTAGCGAGCCGTTTATGGATCAAGGGTTATTGGTGCAATACTTCCAAAAAGTGCGTATGGAGTGGCACCCCCAAAACCCCGACCCTTATAAGGTACAACTGGGGTTGTTAGGAGAAGAACTAAAATATCGCCAATCGGGAATACCCGCGCCCTATCCGCAATCACGCCGCAAAATCTACTTCCCCGAAACCGAGCATACCCTGGCGTACGCCTTCCTGGATTATTTTCGCACCCACGGCGGTTTGGACATTTTCGGATATCCTATTACCGAAATGCACTTTGAAGAGGGCAAGATCGTACAGTACTTTCAACGGGCTAAGATGGAATGGCGGCCTGAAGACCCCGCCGCCACCATCCGCATAGGGGACTTGGGAACGATGTATGTCAATCTCTACCGGGATCGCATGCCGACCGAGGCTTTCCAGCCTATGACAGCAGAAGGGGATAAGCCAGGTCTGGAGCCAACCAGTACCCCCACCATCACGGCGGTCAGTGCCGTGGTTTCGCTGAAATATTGGGTGCTAGGCCAGAACCGGGTGCAAACGGTCTCGGTGTTGGTGACGGATAATTTTGGCACTCCGGTCAACGGCGCACAGGTCAACCTCCAGCTAGAGACGCCCGACGGGGAAAAACTTCCCGGCAACAGCCAGCCGTTGATCACCAATGAACGCGGTTTTGCGCAAACGGAGCTGCCCGTCAACTGGGAACGTTCTGGGACACAGATCATTGTGAAGGCAAACGTGACTTACAACGGGCTGAGCACAATGGGACAAAACATCTTCTTGCTGTGGTTTTAGCCAACCGGGAAATTGTTTCAGACAACACAGAGCCGCGCGATTGACTCGCGCGGCTTTGCCTTTGTCACCGGGAGAAATCAGTCGTCTCGTTCCTTCGCATCTCCGCCCAATCCCAACCGGGTTTTGAGACGGGCAAACCAGGAACGCTTCGGCTCGGTAGGCTCGGTGTGGGCGCGGATGTTGCGCAAACGACCAATGACATGCCGTAGCTTTTGCATCTTGACCACATTGTGTTCTTTAGTCTTCTCCTGTTCCATGGTCTCTTTCTCCTGCTAATTGTTTCTGAGCTTCTTCTGGCGATGAAGCAAACAAATATCCTACGCCGCGCACATTGAGGATGTACTGTGGATTTTCCGGGTCCGGTTCCAACTTCCGGCGCAATCGGCGGATATGCACACGCACAATGGAGCGTGCGCCCCAGGCGTCTGTTTCATAGCCCTGCGCACAGCGCACCAACTCCTGAGGGGTGCAGACTTGATCTACCCGGTTGACCAGACATTCCAACAGCCGGAACTCAGTGGGGGTGAGGTCTACCGTATGCCCTTGATACGTTACCACATGCTTGGCGCGATCAATGCGCACATCGCCTACCGTCAAGATAGTGTCATCCACAACCGGTTCTGGCGCTGCCTCGGTTACTCCGTCCGATGTCATCAACTCTTTAAGCGTGCGTTGGAGCTGCGATACCAGCGCTTTGCGATGGCGGCCGGCTTTAAGTTCGGACAGTCCTTTGCGGACCGCCGCCAACACATCGTCTACGGGAGAAGGCTTGAGTAAAAAGTCAAACGCGCCTTTGCGCAACGCCTGCACCGCAGTTTCCAAGCTACCATAGCCGGTAATCAGGATGACGATGGTGTCGGCAGAAACGCGGCGGATCCCATCCAATACTTGCAGGCCATCAACACCGGGCAAGCGCAAATCGAGAATCGCCAAATCATACGGAGGGGCTTGCTGCCGCACCAACGTCAATGCCTCCTCACCGGAAGCCGCCAGCGTAACCTGATACCCCTCTAAACGCAGAACTTCCCCCAAAGTGATGCGCTCGGCGGCCTCGTCATCTACCACTAAAATATGAATACTATCCATTAGCCCTCCTCGTTATATTGAGGTAATCGCACAATAAAAGTCGTGCCCCCCCCTGGTGGACTCTCCACTTCTATCATGCCACTATGACGCTCCACAATCCCGTAACTGATCGCCAGCCCCAGGCCGGTGCCGGTGGATTTTGAGGTATGGAAAGGTTCAAACAGATGCTCGCGGATTTCGGGCGAGATGCCGGGACCGCTATCGCGAAAGGCCACCACCACTTGCTTGCGTTCAGCATGGCCGGCCGTCCCGATCCACAAAGCCCCACCCTCCGGCATAGCCTCAATCGCATTGATAATAATGTTCAGAAACACCTGCGTCAACTGATTGGCAGCGCCGCGCACCGAAGGCAGATCGGGCGCCAAGCGGGAGACCACTTCGATTTTGGCTTGCTGGAGGCGCTTCCCGGCAATCGCCAGCGCGTCTTCCAAGGGGCGGTTGACGTTGAGTGGCTGCATCGCCGACGACGGACGGTAGAAATCCAACATCCGCCGCACGATTTGCACCAGGCGGGTGACCTCTTTTTGCGCCATCTCCAGGAAACGCCGCCGCTGCTCATCGTCCAGATTGGGATGTAAAACCAGATGCATACTGTTTTGGATGGCCTGGAGGGGATTGTTGATCTCGTGCGCCAGCGACGCCGCCAGCCGCCCGACGGCAGCCATTTTCTCCGATTGGATCAACTGGTTCTGCGAGCGCTCCACCTCGGCCGCATAGGATTCAAGTTCCTGAAACAGCCGCGCGTTTTCCACCGCCGCAGCGACCGTGGCCGCGATATGCTCCATCAACTCAATGGTCTCCGCAATCAACACATCTGGCTGCGCCAGGACAATCAGGGCGCCCACTGCCTGGTCGCGTTTCAGCAAAGGGACGCACAGAATATCGAGGGTAGCGATCCCCAGGGCCTCATTCCACAGACTGTCCGTAGCGCCACGACGCAGAACCGAATGACGTTGGGTAAGCACTTCACTGAAGGTGACATCGTCATCGGGGACCACGCGCCCTTGCAGCCAGACGCCCCCAGGGGAACGGGCGGTGCGGATAACCCAGGATTGGGACTCTTCGTCATTCAATACCAGCGCCAGTGCATCGCCGGCCACCAGCCGGCCCAGCCCCTCCAGGGCAGTCATCAACACCTCATCCAGATTTAAGCTGGAAGAAACCATGCGGTTGATCTCATCCAGCGCGGCTAGTTCCTGGTTGCGGCGTCGCAGCATTTGTTCGGTGTGGCGAATCCGCAACACCACGCCAATACGGGCCAATAACTCTTGCGGATCAAAGGGTTTGATGATGTAATCATCGGCGCCCATTTGCAGGCCGCGCGCCTTCGCCATTACGGAATCTAACCCGGTGATGAGAATAACAGGGGTCTGCATCAGGAGTGGATCGGCCTTCATTCGCCCCAGGATGCGGAAGCCATCCTCACCGGGCATCATCACGTCCAGCAATACCACATCTACCGAATGGCCGCGTTCGGCCTCCTCATAAAGCAGCGACAGGGCTTTTTCCCCGTCCGTTGCCACGAGCATCTGGCAGGCGATCAGTTGCAAGACCTCATGGACGAGGTCTACCATCTCAACATCGTCATCAACGACGAGGACGCGCGGCTGTGGTTCAGGCATCGGGTTTTAGGGGCGGATATTCTGTTTGCATACGCCTACTCCTGAGTTAGATTATAGCGTGTTTTGCAAGATTGGTGAAATAAGAGCGCGTAAACTTCAAACACAAAAGGGCAGAGTATCTCCTCCGCCCTTTCCACGAGCGCGCCAGACAATGTCGCTGTGATTAGCGCCGCAACTAAGCGCGCCGTCTATCCGGCCTCGCGCTCAACCTGCCAGCAAGCCACAAAGTGCGCATTCCCATAGTTCTTGAAAGGCGGCATTTCGCGGTTACACAAGTCCGGGATGGCATACCGACAACGAGGGTGGAAATGACAACCAGCCGGCGGATTGATCGGGCTAGGAACATCGCCGGCCAGGATGATGCGGTCGCGCGAGCCGGCTTTCTTCGGGTCGGGAACGGGGATGGCGGAAATCAAGGCGCGGGTGTAAGGATGCAACGGCTCCTCGAAAATCTGCCGGCGACCGGCCAGTTCGACCAGCGAGCCTAAGTACATCACGGCAACGCGGCTGCTGATGTGTTCCACCACACTGAGGTTGTGTGCGATGAAGAGATAGGTCAACCCTAATTGCGCCTGCAAATCCATCAGAAGGTTCAACACCTGCGCCTGGACAGACACATCCAGTGCAGAAACTGGCTCGTCCGCGATGATGAATTTAGGTTCAAGGGCCAACGCACGCGCAATCCCGATTCGCTGACGCTGACCGCCGGAGAATTCGTGCGGGTAGCGCCTGGCGTGAAATTCTTCCAGATTGACCATCCGCAGCAGGTGGATAGCTCTTTCCCACCGTTCCTGGGGCGAGCCAACGTGATGGACGGCCAGTCCTTCCATAATGCTTTCACCCACAGGCATGCGCGGGTCAAGCGAAGAATACGGATCCTGAAAGACAATTTGGATTTCCCGGCGCAATGACTTTAGCGCGGCGCCACGCAGGCCAAAGACATCCTGACCTTCAAAATAGACGTGACCACTGGTATGCGGGACCAGGCGCAACAAAGTCCGGCCAACGGTGGTCTTGCCACAGCCGGATTCTCCGACAAGGCCCAACGTCTCGCCCCGCTTGATCGTAAAACTGACGCCATCCACAGCTTTCACGTGCGCGTGGACGCGCTGAAGCAGGCCGCTGCGGATGGGGAAATACTTGACCAGGTCTTGCACCACAATGATATCGTCATTTTGCACCGAAGAAGGTATGGATGGAGCTTGTACAGTGGTCATAGGCTAGGACCTCCCGGCTTCTGCATGGAGCCAACAGCGCACCTTGTGCCCCGGTTGATAATCCAGCAACGGAGGTTCTTCAATCATACACTGATGCAAGTGCTGGTCAACTCGCGCCATACAGCGCGGCGCAAATTTGCAGCCCGGCGGCAGATCGATCAAGTTGGGCACCGCACCGGGGATGGTATCCAGGCGCTCCTTGACCACGCCCATAATGGGGATGGAGGAGAGCAGTCCCCGTGTATAAGGATGCAACGGCATCTCGAACAGGGTCTGCACGTCAGCCTGTTCGACCACGCGCCCGGCATACATCACCGAAACCCGCGAGGCCATCTCGGCCACCACGCCCATATCGTGCGTGATTAAGATGATGGAGGCCCCGATCTTTTTCTGCAAATCACGCATCAAATCCAAAATTTGCGCCTGGATGGTCACATCGAGGGCGGTAGTTGGCTCATCGGCGATCAGTAATTCCGGCTCACAGGCCAACGCCATTGCAATCATAACCCGCTGCGCCATCCCGCCCGAAAGCTCATGGGGGAACGCCTGAACGCGCTTTTCCGGCTCCGGGATCCCCACGGTGCGCAGGAGGGATACGGCTTTTTCCCAGCCAGTCTGTTTATCGGAACCTCGATGGATTTCTAAAACCTCGGCAATCTGATCGCCCACCCGGAATACCGGATTCAAACAAGAGGTAGGCTGTTGAAAGATCATTGAAATGCGGTCGCCGCGCATCAAGCGCATCTCCGACTCAGGCAGCTTGAGCAAGTCCTGCTGATTAAACCAGACCTGTCCATCCACAATCTTGCCGGGGCTGCCGACCAATTGCATAATGGAGAACGACGTAACACTCTTACCACAACCGGATTCGCCCACCAATGCCACAATCTCGCCGCGCTGCACGTCAAAGTCCACGCCATCCACGGCTTTGACGACGCCAGCTTCCGTGTAGAAGTAGGTTTTCAGGCCATGGACTTCAAGGATTTTGTCATCCGTTCTTACGGTTTCCACTTATGGCCCCCTTAAAAATAGTGATTGGGGATTGGGGATAAGGGATTTGGACAGTCCAATCCCTCATCCCCAATCCCTAATCCCTGCGGCGACAGCTTCATCCAACCGCTGATACGTGCCAGCCGTTAATGAGGAATTCCTCTAAAAAGGGATGGCAGCGCTGATACACGCTACCACACAATCGGCATCATCGTTACGGGATATCAAATGCTTCAATGTTCCATATCGCGGAATCTTCCGTCGCGTCCATAACAAACCCTTCGACTTCCGGACGCAGCGCCGCAAACCGGAGGTACATGAAAAGGGGAACCGCCGGTAGTTGTTCGGAGAAAATGCGCTGGGCCGCCTGCTGCCCTTCGACATAATCGGCAGCGCCAGGCAGGGCGCCAAGCGCACGCGCACAGGCCGCATCAAACTCGGCGTCGGCGAAGCCTGAGATATTTTGGCCGGTCCAACGGTTCCCGGCGGTAGGGATTGCGCTGCTCAGATAACGGCTACAAGCCGCTTCTGTGTTGCTCATAAAAGAGCTGACATCAAAACGCCGGCCAAACAACGGGCCATCGGGACCATTAGCGAGGTACTGGCCCGTCGGAATATTCTCCAGGTTCACCAGGAACCCACAACCGGTCAGATTCTGCTGCAAAACTTGCATATATTGGGCGCGCAGTGCGTCGGCGGTACTCAGCCAGGTGAACTCAAGCCGGGTTCCGTTAGGGATGCCATCAATGCCTTTGGCCTCACGCACCCCATCGCCATCGGAATCCACCCAGCCCATTTCTTCTAACAAAGCCTGACCCTTTTCGGGGGCATAGGCATATTCAGTCAAACCCTCGGCCTCATAATAAGGGTGTTCCGGTGGGAGATAAGAATTGAGGACAGCGGAGCGCCCATACAACACCGTATCCACCACAGACTGACGGTCGAGGCAGTAGGCAAATGCCTGACGCATGCGCACATCACCGAAAAAGTCCGGGCGGTCGTAATCAGAGGCGGAAACAATCCCAAAATCTATATGCTCCCAAGTGGTAGTGGTAGTCACAGCGAGTTTGAGCACACTTTCTTGCTCAAGTTTGAGCAGCAAAGGGGTCTGGTCTTCCGAAAGGGCATCCTGAGTAACAATATCACATTCCCCAGAAATCAACTGCGCCAGGGCGGAGTTCGGATCGGAGACGAAACGAAAGACTACCGTGTCCACGTAGGGCAATCCCTCGGCAGCGCGGTAATAGAGAGGGTTTTTCTCAACCGTGATATGGTCGCCTGACACCCACTCCTTGATCACGAAGGGGCCCCAGCCAATGGGCATACGGGAAGATTCTTCCGCCTCCAGAAGGTCGGCGGCGCCATACCCCAACTGCTCTTGCCAGAGATGGCGGGGCAGAGGCGGCCAAAAGTTGGTGAAGTAAGTAGCGTCAATATAACCCGGCAGCCCGACCCACACCGTGGTCTGGTCCCCCAGGGTTTCGTAGGAGGCCGTGCGATCGATAGTGAACTTGCTCACCGGTGTGGCTGGGTCGGAGGCCAGTTCGAAAGCGTAGACAGAATCATCCACCCGTAAAGGGGTGTCGTCGGCCCACTTAAGATCACTGCGCAATTTGAAGGTCACAAACATCTGATCCATTTCCATCGGGGCGCCAGTGAACTTGACGGCGCACTCCGTCGCGCGGCAATCATGGGGGCGCACCATCATACCCTCAGTCAATTCCACGGGATCGCCCGCGTCATTGACGACGATGTCGCCGGCCTGCACAGTGACGGTGTTGATGATTGCATCGCCATCTTCGAGACTTGGCAGTTTTTCTAGGAGGACGGCCTGGTGACGATAGGTACGGTTATCAATCGGCCCATCGTACACCGCGTGTAGAATATGCCGCGCGGCCAGTGTATCACTGCCATACCAATACAACGTATCCGGTTCCTGGCCCTGGCAAATCACAAGGGTTTTAAGGCCATCGGCAGGCGATTCCTGCGGCTTTTCAACGACTTTCTCAACAACCTTCTCGACGATTTTTTCAACAGTGGTTTCAACTACAACGGTTTCGATAATTCTTTCTGGAGTAGGGGCTGTACAGGCGAGCAAGATCATGCTTAGCAGCACCATTGCCCCAAACGCAGTCAATAACTTCGTATGTAACATCTGTCTCTTCCTTGCCGAATGGAGGCCACGTTAAAAATCAGTTTCCCGAACGCAAAAAACGCGCGAATACGCCACATTTTAAGAATAAAAACCGAAAAGTCAAGGTTAATCTTCCTTATCTGTATCCATGATCAGCATATTCAAACACACGCCCATAGTGCAAACCACCGCCCCGCAGCGGTCAAGCTGATTACGGGGCGGTGGGGTAAGTTGGAAATGGGGGCTACTTGCGATGGATACGGCCATATAAAACAGCGCCGATCATTCCCAGGATCATGCCGGAAAATGAGGCAGCATAGGCCAGAAAATTCAAGAAGAATGTCGAGGTGAGAACCCGCAACACCATCAACAGTGGAAGTAGCAGGCCCAACAGCAAAAGCAAAAATCCTGCCAGAAGTAGTTTCCACGGCTGCATTGTGTTCATTATTTGTACACCCAACAGGCAACCAGATGTTCCGGCTCTGTTTCGAAATAAGGTGGTTCCTCAACGTCACACAAGCCGGCGATCATCCGCGCACACCGCGGGTGAAAGTGACACCCACGGGGTGGATTGACCAGGCTGGGCGGCTCGCCGGGGGGCACATCGCGGAAGCGCCGCGCATTATCTGCATCGGGATCGGAGGTGGCCGCCAACAACGCCACCGTATACGGATGACTGGGATTGCGGATCAGGTCGTTGATACGGGAATTTTCGACGATTTTTCCAGCATACATTACAAAGACGCGCTCGGAAAAATAGCGCACAGTTGAAAGATCGTGGGTGATGTAGATCACCGCCAGGTCGTGGGCTTCTTGTAACCCGCGTAACAACTTAAGGATCTCTACGCGCACCGAAGCATCCAGCATAGACACCGGCTCATCCGCCACGATGAGTTTCGGATCCAACAACATCGCTCGCGCGATCACAACCCGTTGCTGCTGCCCCCCGCTGAGCATGTGTGGGAATTTGGGCAAGAAATCATCCACGGGACTCATTTTGACTTCTTCCAGCGCACGGCGCAGTCGCGCGTCACGCTCGGGCTTGCTCCTGATGCCGTTGATAATCTGTGGCTCTTCAAGAATACGCTGGATACTCATAAAAGGCGCCAATGCGCCATAGGGGTCTTGCTGCACATACCCGACCTGCGCGCGATAGGTTTGCATTTCTCTGCCCCTGAGTTCGTTCAGGCTCTGCCCTTCAAAAAGAATATCCCCTTTCGTTGGGCGGTGCAACGCCAAAATGGTTTTCATCAGGCTCGATTTACCACAACCGCTCTCCCCCACAATGGCGATGGTTTCGCTGTAATGCAGGTCAAAGGTCACACCGTCCACGGCCCGTACATAACCCGCATGGCCAAAGCCAAAACGGCGCAATTCAAACCACACGCGCAAATCTTGGACCGACAACAACACGTTGTCACGCCCTTTGGACCCGTTTCCCTCAGCACCGGCTTTCGTCTGGGCTGTTTCTGTCAGCATAGTCATTTTAATGGCTCCTTCACTTCCGATGCAACCAGCACTTGACGGTTCGGCCATCGTGTTTAACGGTTGGCGGTTCTTCCTTACAGCGAGAAAAACTCTGCGGGCAACGCGCCGCAAAACGACACCCCGTCGGCGGGTTAATCAAGCTGGGGGGCTGGCCGACGATAAAATCCGGCTCTTGAGTTCCACGCAGTCGAGGCACACTGTCCATCAATTTGCGCGAGTAGGGGTGCAACGGCTCGGCAAAGAAACGATGTGCATCGCCGGTTTCAACGATCTGCCCGGCATACATCACGGCGACACTATCCGCCAATTCACTGGAGGTGGCAATGTCGTGGGTGATCAGGATGAAACTAAGTCCCAACTCGCCTTTAAGTCCCTTCAGTACGTTGAAGATATTCGCCTGGGTCAACACATCCAGCGCCGAGGTCGGCTCATCGAGAACAATAAGATCCGGCCAGGTCACTAAGGCCATCGCGATAGCCACCCGCTGGCGCATTCCCCCGCTCAACTCAAAAGCGTACCGGTGCAGGAAGTCCTGGGGGACGCCCACGTGTTGGAACATCTTGCTGGCCTGTTCCATGGCTTCTTCTTTACGCATTGCCCCATGAATGATGGATGGCTCGGCGACCTGATCGCCAACTTTGAGGACGGGGTTAAGGGCGTTCATTGCCGCCTGCGGCACCATTGACATCTTGCGCCAGCGCACCTGGCGGCGATACTCATCGTCGTTGAACCCCATCACGTCCGTCCCATTCAAGTAGATTTTACCCGCATAGGTCTCAACATTGCGCGGCAACAGTCGCAGCAGGGCCTTCGCCAACGAGGTCTTACCACACCCCGATTCGCCAAGCACCACCACCGCGTGGTTAGACTCAAGGTCGAAATTTACGCTGTCCACTGCGCGCACTGTACCTTTGCCAGTACGGAAATACAACTTCAGGTCCTCAACATGTAACAAAGTGGTTTCCGGCATAGGCCTACACCTCTCTCAAGCGGGGATTGAAGATGCGATCCAGGGCAAACCCGACCATCGCAAAACCCAGCCCGGCGAGCATCAACAGGACGGCCGGTTCCAACACCCAATAGTATTGGCCGTTGTACAGCGCGCCATTGGAACGCGCATCGTCAATCAACTTGCCCCACGTGGGCAACACCGGATCACCCAGGCCCAACAGCGCCAGGGAAGCTTCCAGGAACACGTAGGCAGGGATGCCAATGACGAGATTAGGGATCAGTACCGGGATGATGCGCGGAACCAGGTAAAGGAAAATAATACGCCAACTACTGGCGCCATAGGAACGCGCGGCTTCGATGTAGGGAGCCTCTTTGATCTGAATAAACATAGCGCGGAAGCCTTTGATCCCCCCGCCGAAGATGTTGAGCAAAACAATCCACCCTAAGATCACCCAGATACTCCGCGACTGAAAGGTGCCGACCATAATGAGAATAGGCAACGTTGGCAACAGCATATTCACCTCAGTGATCCGTTGAATCAACTCATCTACTGCGCCGCCGAACCAAACGCCCACGGCCGCGATAGTCATCGTGATCACACTGGTGCCCAGGGCTGCTAACAACCCAAACAAAAGCGCAATAGGCGTCCCCCAAAGCAGCGCAACCGTCAAATCGCGGCGGCGATGATCGGTGCCCGCCAGCCCATGCACGGTGCCGTAGGCGACAAATTTTGCCTCCAGGTCGGCAGACTCCTCAAAGGTGACGGCGGCGATCTGAAGCTGATACCGCCCTTTGAGCACCGTAGGCGTTTCCTTCTCGGGATCGGCAAACAGCGCGATCTGGGGGGCAACGCCTTTGAGGCGCCGCAACAATCGCTCATCCTGCGCGAAACGATAGGTTTCCGAAGGTTTGGCTGTCACCTCCCCCAAGCGAATTTCCCGACCATCCGGCGTGATCCAGAAGAGTGAAACGAAAGGCCCCTTTTCGACAAAAGTTGCTTCCATAAAAACGATTAAATCCTGTGGAAAAGCGTCGAAATTGTAGTCAAAGTCGAACGTCATCACCACGTCCCACATATCCTCTGAAATTTCGGTCACGGTTTTGGAAGTCATGGGAGACTCGTCCCGACTGTTGCGTATAATCGTCGTAGGTTGCTTTTCCCTACGGAAGAAGTTCGTCCATGCCGGAGGAACGATGCGGGGATTATCCCCCCAAATCTCTTCACCGCCGCGCCAGAGCCGAATTGCCTCGCTATAGGGGATGCTTACCACTGCATAAATGGCAAGAAATACCAGAAAAGCGATCACAATTCCCCCACCCACCGCAGAGGGAAATTTTGCCATCTCTCTCAAACTACGCTTCAGGTTGTTCATAATTTAGCCCCTCCACTGCCAACACGCACCCGTGGATCAACCAGGGCGTAGATAAAATCCAAGAGGAAGACCGTAATTGCCAGGAGATAGGCGTAAATCACGGCAGAGCCTACAATGACCGGTGAGTCATAGAGGCCAATCGCCTGATAGAGCAAGCGCCCCAGTCCCGGCCAGTTGAAAACAGTCTCCAAAATCGTCGCACCCTGCCAGAGACCAATCAAAGTCAACGCAAAATTCGTGATGATATTCGGCAGCGTTGGGCGCAGCACATATCGCCGTTCAATATCCCTGGAAGTCAACCCTTTGGCGCGGGCCAATTCCACGTAATCCTCCATCGAGAAAATCAGAAAGAACGTGCGATAACCATACACACCGGCGAAAAACCCGCTGATCAGCCACGCCAGGACCGGAAGGATCAGGTGACGCAACACACTCAGCGCGTAATCCAGGGTTCCTTCAGGCGGCGGAGCGGCCACCATGCCGCCAAAGGGTAACCAGCCAAGCACCGCCGCAAAAAGTAACAATAAGAAAATCCCATAGAACCAGGCCGGCGCAGCCGACGTAGGCGATAAGGCAATGATCGCTTTATCAATCAGACTGCCGTAGTTTCGGGAGAGGTAAAGTGCAAAAAAGAGTGTGACAAAGAATAAGAGAAAATTGGAGGAAGCCATCAGCAACAAGGTTGGCGGGAGGCGTTCGAGAATGATGTTGCGCACCAACTTGGAGCCACTATCACTGGATAACCACTGCGCGCGTCCTAGTGTCAGCGTCATCGCGCGGGAGAGAAAGCGCAAACTACGCAGCAGAAAAGGCTGATCCAATCCCAGGCGACGTTCTTCAAGGGTTACCAATTCATCAATGAGTCGGCTGCGCTCTGCTACCGTCAAATTTTTCTTGGTTTGATCCATACTGATCGTGACAGAAATTTCCTCACGAATCTGTCCTTTTAAGATTTCATCAACATATCCCCCCATATTGGCGATCAAGATAGTCAAATACACACCTATGGTGACCGCCACAAGGAGGGAAAGCAATTTGAGGCTCACATAGCGCGCCAGCTTAACAGCGGCATGGGAAGGCTGACGTGTCGATGTTTCAGCGTCTGGTGGTAAAGGCAAAGCAGTTTCAGTCATAACGCATCTCGCTTTCTTACTTTAGAATCTATCCGAAAATTCTTTTGGCCCGTGATTTGCGCCTAAAGGCGCGGTTGAGGGGGGTGTTTTTTCGTGGGCGGGCTGCGCCCGCCCACGAAAAAACACCTTCCCGAAAGCGGCTTCAGCCGCAACGTTCGGCCTGGCCGTGCATCGTTGCTATAATTTTCGGATAGGTTCTTAGAAAAAACACGCTAGGGGCGAGGGTTCGCCCCTAGCGGTTGGCAAAAACTAGCCCACTATTTCGCGGTAACGAAAGTGAGGGCGTCGGTGCTGGGCAGCGCCACCAGCTTCGACACCGCTACCACCTCAAGCTGATTGGAGCCAGCTTCAAGTTTGTTGGTGACATCGGTGCTGAGGGTGATCTTCCATTCGCCATCGGCAACGGCCTCGGCCTGACCAACGTAGGCCACCTCGCCCTTGGCGTTGAGCACCAGGTACTTGACGTTGTCAATATCGGCCATAGCGTAAGGCGCATCGTTGAAGGTGATGAAGACATCATAAACAGCTTCCTCACCAATAGTCACGCGACCCGGCCCATCCAGTTCCACCATAGCGATGGCCGCCTCAGAGAAGCGCATCCACTTATCGGCCATGTCGGGGAAGTCCAGATACCGCTTCAGAATCACAGTACCTTCGACAGGGAACGCACGCTCCATATAGTAAGGCCCGGTGCCCACCCAGAAGTGACCGCGCTGACGATACCACTCCGCCAGGTTGGTAAAGCGGGTCTGGATTTCAGCGGCGTCCACGTACTGATTCAATGTGGGGGAGTAAGGGATTGCTCCAGAGACGACAACCTCATCCAAGTGGGTCTTCAGGATTTCGATAGTCGGCCCGGCGAGGAAGCTCATCCACTCCACTTCCAGGGCGTCGGCTTTATCGGCGGAGAAGGTCGCCTCACCTGCCGCCTCGGTCATAATACCAAGGGCCAACGCATGCCAGGAACCCTGACCTTGGGCGTAGTAGGGCCACCAGGTGGTAATGCTCATTTCCGCATCCAGGTTATAGTCATCACTATAGGTCTCAATAACCAATGGATCTGTGGAAATGAGGCGCACGCCCTTGAAGCTGGTCATGAAGGCGCCGAAGTTAGGAACATACGCTTCGTCGTAAATAGGGCTGGCTTCCTTGGCGCGATCGAAGGTAAGGATCATCTCCATAAGCACGTCGCCGATGGAGAAGTTACTGCCATCGTGCCACGTGAGGTTGCTAAACAGATCGACAGGATAGTAGACAACACTCTTGCGCAGTGCAGTCACGGTCTCAGTGTAGACCTCGCCGGCAGTGAGGAAGCGCTGCTGTTCAGCATCCCAATCCACCCACGCATCATCAGGCACTTCGATGGCATCCACGAACTCCAGGTCAACCCAATCGAGGGTCTTGAAGACGGGCAGACCTTCCTGCACGAAGACCTCGGCGCGCTCGATGCGCTGCGGCAGCGCCAGGCCGGTGAAAGGATCGGACACAGTTGAGAATTCCCCCGTACCGCGGATAAGCATCATATCGTAAATCCAGTTCGTGCCGGCGATAGGGTTCCACGGCTCGGTGAGGATGCTGGGCATGGCGATGCTCATAGAACCGCCAACCTCGCCCTCACGCTGTAATGTGTACGCCCAGATGCTCGAACCACTCACCCCACCGTATAAATCAGCCGCAGCTTTGACTTCCTTGCGTTTGGGGGTCATGGAAGTGCGGTCGCACAGCCAAATGCGCGTGGAATCCAACAGCGCCATCTCGAGCGCCTCCGCCATCATTGCGGTGCGTTCTTCCATATTTTTGAAATCGCTGTTCGCCAGGTTCTCGGCCAGTTCGTAAAACTCCGGCGTATTGACATAAGCCTGCCACAGGGGCACAGCCAAACCCTGGTTGGTATAGAAGAATTGGAAGTTGTCCGCCAGGTTGCGCGGCACCGCCGTGGTAACCCACCCGCCGGTATAGACGTGGAACAGCCCATCGGCCGGATTGCCGCGCATCCAGATCGGAGAGGCTTCTGCCGCTGTCTTATAGTCGCGGGTCACAGTAAAGCCGATGTCTTCCAATTGATTGGCGACGTAGTCGCCGATGCCACGGCGCTCATCCTCGGTGCGGATGAGGACAATCAGGTTAACCGGTGCGCCGTTGAACTGCCACTTGTCAGCCACCAGGGTCGCGCCCAACTTCTCCATCTCCGCGGAGATGATCTCCTCCGCCTTGTCTCTGTTGTAAGCGTACTTCAATTCCAGCCCGCGGGCCACATCCGCCAGGCGCGCATAGTCCGAAGACGCAACGTTGAAGGGCAACCAACGGGGGATCGCCATGCCCCCCATGATTTCCTGGGCGACGTAGTTCCGGTCAATGAGCCAGTTCATGGCCTCGCGGACGGCGGGGACGGCAAAGGGGTTGAGTGTGCCGTTTTCCAGTTCCGGCCCGGCGGGGTTAAAGGTCAACTCGTTGTAGGAGCCGGAGGATTGGTAGGCATCGAGGCTGTCAGATGCGTTCACTTTCTCAACAACCTCACGGTTGCTGACCTGGTAAGCGTACATATCAATTTCGCCAACTCCAAGGCGGGTCACTGCAGCATCCGCGCTTGGCTCTTCGACAAAGACGATGGTGTCCAACCACGCGCCCTTGCGGTCCACCTTTTCCGGTTCGGCGGTCACCTCGACCACCTTCTCCACTTCGACCGTCTTCTCCACGACCTTCTCCACCTCGACGGTCTTCTCCACTTCCACCTCAACGGTCTTTTCGACAATGACCGTCTTTTCAATGACTTGCGGGGTTGGCGTGGTACAGGCCCCAAGCAACATACTCAGGACCACCAGCGTCCCCAAGAAACTTAACAGATTCTTGCGTGACATGTCAACTCCTCCTTCAGGTTTTTTTGGGATTGATTTTCTAAAAAACTAGGTAAACGAACACATAGACATAACGATAACGCTTTATACATCACCTCCTTTTAGCCCCCTGCTGTCAAGAGTGCAGGAACGCCCACCCTCTAAAAAAACCGGGACTCTACGAGCCGAAACACTCGATAAAATCCCGGTTTTTGTAATGGAATTCATCCCATACCGCACAAACCACATCATGAAGCCAGACGCAAATCTAACATTTGCTTAACCATCACCCCCAGAAAGGGGGATGGCGCATACCCTCGGGTTGACCCAAAATCATAAGGCAAATAGGTCAAGCGTCCATCCACAGTGAAGGGTCGCCACAACCATGAAAACCACCCGTACCAACGCATCTGCGGCTCACACACCCGGCGATAAATACGTCGCCACACCGCCCGCGATGGCTGCACGCGAGCATAGGGCTGCATCGCCTGACGCAATAAATTATCCAAATAGATGTCCTTTTTATGTAAACTCATAAGCCATCTCAGGTACAAGCCGTTGCCGCTGCGTCAGAGTCGCACGCAGCCGCTCCCGCGCATAATGCAACCGCGACTTCACCGTCCCCACAGGCAATTCTAAGACATTTGCAATCTCATCCACCGGTAAATCTTCCAGATAGAAAAGCACTACAACGGCACGATGGGGAGCCGGCAGCTCGGCTACCACCTCTTGCACCATTTGTGCAACTTCCACTTCTTCCGCTTTATGGTCTGGAGCCGGAAACACCCCAGGCAATCCATTCAACCATTCCAACACATCGTCCAATGGTTGGCTCCGCATCTTGTTGGACGACCAATCGTAAGACAAATTCACAGTAACCCGGTATAACCACGGCTTGATGGGGCGCTCACTATCAATGGAATGGCGATAGGTATACAAGCGCACAAAACATTCTTGCAGAATGTCCTCCGCGGCCCGGTGATCGCGGGTAATCGCCAATGCGGTGCGATAAACCATGTCTTTATAGGTCGTAAATAACTCGCCCAATGCATCCAGATTACCCTGCTGTAGCTGTTGGGTTAGATTGTCTGCCCCGTCTCCTCGTCCATAGCCGCCCTCTCCATCATTGACCTTACGCTTACATAAAAGTACAGACTTAAGTTTCATCTGGTTCACTCAACCCATCAGAAGATTGTTGAAACTGAGTCACGGATGCCCGCGCTTCTTCCTGCAAGGTGGTTGATAACAACAACTCTGGCCGCCGCTCCATTGTCCGGCGCAATGCCGTTGCGCGCCGCCACTGCGCTACCGCGGCGTGATTCCCGGAACGCACGACGTCCGGCACACCCCACCCCTCAAAATCCGGCGGGCGCGTATACTGCGGCCCTTCCAACAATCCGCCGGCAAAAGAATCCTCATAAGCCCCTTGCTCTGCCCCCAGAACGCCGGGGATGAACCGCGCCACCGCATCCACGACCACCATCGCGGCCAACTCCCCTCCAGTCAAGACGTAGTCGCCAATGGAAAGCTCGTCCGTGACCAAATGCTGCCGCACCCGTTCATCCACCCCTTCGTAATGCCCACAGAGCAACACCAACCGATCATGCCCCGCTAATTCCTGCGCCACGGTATGGGAGAAAGTCCGTCCCTGCGGCGTCAACAAAATCACCGGAGCGTTCAGTTCCGGCAAAATCGTCCGCACTGCCCTGAAAAGCGGCTCCGGCTTCATCAACATCCCCTGGCCGCCGCCATACGGCACGTCGTCTGTGCTTTGGTGCCGATCTAGGGCATAATCGCGGATTTGATGAATCCACAGGGTCAGCAATCCCCGTTGTTGAGCGCGCTTCAAGATGCTCTCTTGCAGCGGCCCCAGGAACATACCCGGAAACAGGGTGAGTATATCAATCCGCATACCTGCCCTCATTCTAACATAACATGACAAATGAACAAGAAAAACAGGAGCAATGTCACGCAGCGGCGCGCGCCCACAACGCCGCCGCCAGCTCGCGGGAGCGCGCCGTGATCGCCGCCTCATCCAGCGTCAACAGGCGGCGCTCGGCCATCAACAGACGGCCGGCGCTGATGGTCGTGGTGATGGCGGAAGCTTCGTAGCCAAACAACAGGTGCCAGGGCAGATTGCCCGCCGTCAACGGCGTCGTCGGATGATAGTCCATCAGAATGAGGTCCGCCATGGCGCCGGGCTGCAACGTACCCAACGTCTGCTCCGGCCAGAAAAGCCGCGCCAGTTGCGCGTTGGCGTCGTAGGCCAGGCGTAGCACCAGATCGCCCGGCATCGCGCGTGGGTCGCCCTGCGCCAGCTTGTGACATAGGTAGGCCATCTTCATTTCAGCAAACATATTGTTACTGAAGCCGTCATTGCCCAGCGCCACCTTGACGCCCTGCGCCAGCAGCGCCTCCACCGCTGCCGTTCCGACCGCGTTGTTCATATTGGAGCGCGGCTGGTGCGTGACCCAGGTGCCGCTTTCGGCCAACAGCGCCATCTCGTCGGCGGTGACGTGGACGGCGTGCGCGGCAATGGTGCGCGGCCCCAAAATGCCGGCGGCGTGCAGCCGGGGGATGACGCGCTTCCCGGACTTCGCCAGGCTGTCCTCCACGTCCTCGACCCCCTCCGCCGCGTGGATGTGAAACCCCGTCTCCAGACCGGCGAACGCGGCGACGGCGGCGGCCAACGTGGCGTCGCTCAAGGTCAGAGAGGCATGCAAGCCAAAGGTCGCCGCCAGTTGGGGATGGGGGTGCGCTTGCATCCGCCGCAAGAAGCGCGCGTTTTCGGCAATGCCGGCCTGCGCGCGCGCCGGGCCGTCGCGGTCGGTCACTTCGTAGCACAGCGCCGCCCGCACGCCGGCTTCCAGCACCGCGTCGGCAATCACATCCAACGAGCCGTCTATCGCGTTGGGGCTGGCATGATGGTCAATCAGCGTCGTCGTCCCGTGCCGGATCGCGTCGGACAGGCAAACCAGCGCGGAATAGCGCACGTCCTCCAACGTCAGCGCCTTGTCGAGCCGCCACCACAGGCGATCGAGGATTTCGCCGAAACGCGCCGGCGGCGGGCCGGGATAGGCCCAGCCCCGCGCAAACGCGCCGTAGAAGTGCGTGTGTCCGCACAGCGCGGCCGGCAGCGCCAGTTGCCCGTTGGCGTCCAGGCGTTCCTCATCGGAGTACATGGTGGTCAGCGCCAACGTCGGGCCGACCGCCGCGATCTGCGAACCGCGAATGAGGATCGCGCCATCCTCGATAATCTGGGGATCTTCTCCCAATGTAGCCACTCTGGCGTGCGTGATGAGCATAGTTCCTCCATGCGAATGAGCGAAAAAGCGAGTGAGCGGATCAGCGGATCAGCGAATCAGCAAATCAACGGATCAGCGAATCAGCAACTCCTAACTCCTAACTCCTAACTCCTAACTCCTATTTCCTCACAAACCGGGGGTCTTCCGTAAACGTGCGCACCAGCCCCTCTTGCAGCGTGATGCGCGGTTCGTAACCGATGAGCCGTTGCGCCAGGGAAACGTCAGCCTGGAGACCGGAGACGCCGCCGTTTTCCGCCTGGCTGTAAAGAATGTTGCTGTTGGAACCGGTGAGGGCCAGGATGTGTTTCGCCAGATCGTTGATGGACGTTGCTACGCCGCTGCCAATATTGATAGTGCTGCCGTTGACGTTATCCGCGTTCAGCGTAGCGACCAGCGCGCGCACTACGTCGGTGATGTAGACGAAATCGCGCAACTGGCGCCCGTCTCCAAAGATGACCAGCGAGCCGTCCCCCAACGCCTGGTGCATGAAGCGCGGCACGACGGGCGAATGGGCCGGCAGCAGCGGCTGGCCGGGGCCGTAGGCGTTGAAGATGCGCAGCGCCACCGTCGTGACGCTCCACAGCGCGCCCAGTGTGTGGACATAGTATTCGGCAGACAGTTTGCTGACCGCGTAAGGCGACTGGGGCCTGGGCGGCGTCGTTTCCGGCACCGGCAAAGCCATAGGCGCACCGTAGATGGCGCCGGACGAGGTCAGGATGAGGCGCGGCACACCCACGTCGCGGATCGCTTCCAGCAGCGCGACCGTGCCGCCAACGTTCACTTCGTTGTACTCGCGGGGATACAGCACCGATTCGGCGACCAGCACGCGCGCCGCCAGGTGATAAACGCAGTCCACGCCCTGCAACAACGTCCACAACTTAGGGCGGTTGGCGATTTCTCCGCGATGAAAAAGCACGCGCGCATCCAGGCGCGTGGGATCGCCCGCGCTCAGATCGTCCAGCGCCAGCACTTCGTGGCCCTCAGCCACCAGCGCATTGGCCAGAGCGCTGCCCAAAAAACCGGCGCCGCCGGTCACTAAAATTCTCACGTTGATCCTCCTCCAACAATAACCACAGAGATCACAGAGTTCACAGAGGAAAGATAAAAACTCTGCGCACTTTGCGCGCTCTGCGGTGAATTTCTTATCTTACCAGTGGATGGTGCGACTGAGTCGGTCGCTCGCCACTTGCGTCCAATACCGTTGTTGAGCATACGCCACAATGCGGGGGCGCAAAAGCGCGTACAGCCG
>JAKQHY010000095.1 GCA_029555965.1 Chloroflexota bacterium
CCGTGC
Source organism: Chloroflexota bacterium (assembly GCA_029555965.1). Classification (GTDB taxonomy): domain Bacteria; phylum Chloroflexota; class Anaerolineae; order B4-G1; family SLSP01; genus JAKQHY01. Next base: position 7 of record JAKQHY010000095.1, read on the forward strand.
TTGACGCGCTGCTCGTGGCGCGGGACGAGGGCCTCTACACCGCCATCACCGACTGCGGCGCGGGCGGCTTCTCATCCGCCGTCGGCGAGATGGGCAAGGACGTGGGCGTGGACGTGGACTTGCGCGACGTCCCCCTCAAGTACCCCGGCCTGCGCCCGTGGGAAATCTGGCTCAGCGAGGCGCAGGAGCGCATGGTCATCGCCGCGCCGGAATCCGCCCTGCCCCGCCTGCGTGAGATTTGCGCCACTTACAACGTCGAAATGACCGTCATCGGCCACTTCACCGGCGACCGCCGCCTGCGCGTCCGCTACGGCGACACCCTCGCCGCAGACCTGCCGATGGACTTCGTGCATGAGGGCTGGCCGAAGTTAACGCTGAAGGCGGAGTGGGGAAAGAAGCAAGATGCAAGATGCAAGATGCAAGAAGCGGCGGATCAGCGGATCAGCGGATCAGCGAATAACGAATTACGAATTACGAATGACGAATCGGCGGATCAGTGCAACCCACAACCCACAACCCACAACCTTCAGCCCTCAGCACTCAGCCCTCAGCACTCGGCACTCAGCCCTCAGCCCTCAGCCCTCAGCCCTCAGCCCTCAGCACTCGGCACTCAGTACTCAGCACTCAGTACTCAGCACTCAGCACTCAGCACTATCCTTTTGCAAATGCTCGCTCACCCCGACGTCGCTTCCAAAGAGACCGTCATCCGCCGGTACGACCACGAGGTGCAGGGGGCGATGGTGGGGAAGCCGCTGGTGGGCGTGAGGAACGACGGCCCGGCTGACGCGGCGGTGCTCAAGCCGCTGATGACGCAGGGGCAGCGCGGGATCGCGTTGGGCGCGGGCATCAATCCGTACTACGGCCTGCGCGATCCCTACGCGATGGCGTGGGCGGTGATTGACGAGGCCGTGCGCAACGTCGTCGCCGTGGGTGCAGACCCCGACCGGATTGCGATTCTCGACAACTTCTGCTGGGGCAACCCCAGGATACCGGAGCGGCTCGGCGGGCTGGTGCGCGCCGCGCAGGGCTGTCACGACGCGGCGCTGGCGTACGGGACGCCGTTCATCTCCGGCAAGGACAGCCTCTACAACGAGTTTGTGGACGCGCACGGCGCCAAGCGCGCCATCCCCCCCACCCTGCTGATTTCCGCGTTGGGGATCGTGCCGGACGTGCGCCGCGCCGTGACGAGCGACCTCAAGCGGGTTGGCGACCGGCTGTACCTCATCGGCGCGACGCGGGACGAGCTGGGTGGCTCGCTGTATGAGCGGCTGACCGGCGAGAGCGGCGGGACGCTCCCCGCCCCCGTGCCTGACGCCCTTTCGACGTTCCGCGCGCTGCACCGGGCGATGCAGGCCGGCCTGGTCGCCGCCGCGCACGACTGCTCCGAGGGCGGGCTGACCGTGGCGGCTGCCGAGATGTGCATCGGCGGGCGGTTGGGGCTTGAGCTGACGCTGGCAGGAGACATGGTGATTGCGTTGTTCGCCGAGAGCAGCGCGCGCTTTCTGGTGGAGGTCGCGCCGGAACACGCGGCGGAGTTTGAGCGGATGCTCGCCGGACGGTCGTGCGTGGACATTGGCGCGGTGACGGAAGACGCAATCCTGCGCATCTCCAACGCGCAGGACGAAGCGTGGATCGAGAGCGAGGTCGCGGTGCTGGTGCGGGCGTGGCAGTGGGCAGAGGTGGTGTAAATGAGTTTCACGACTACCTCGCTTATATTGGCAGCCCGGCGTCGCCAACTAAATTTACAGATTTTGTTAGAGGAGGAGGAATCCATGACTTCATACACGAGCGAAGAACTTGACTCGGATTGGGAATTCAAAATCTTGCGATCTATTCGTGGAGATTTTCGCAGGCCGGACTTGTTAGAGCAGGCATTGAACGAAGAAGCGGCCAATGGTTGGGTAATGCTAGAGAAGTTTGACGATTATCGCATACGTTTCAAACGATTGCGCAAAGATCATAGCAATCATCTGGAATGGAGAGGGAATATCGATCCATATCGAACTTATTTTGGACAATCTTTGAAGGATTACAACACCCGAGTCATTACTATGGTCTTGGGGGTGACGGGTCTGGTCTTTATCATAATGATTGCGGTAATCTGGTTAGCAACGGTAGCTGCCTGGTAACCATCGATGTTTTGTATCGTTGTGTAGGTGATGTCTGAATAGTTATGTTGTCAACAGCCTCGACTTTTCTCAGTAGCGTGGGTATGGCAAAGCCGTCGTATCCTTCGTGACACAGGGGATTTTGGACGCGGGGCGCAGCGCGTTTTGCCTGACGCGCCAGGACAACATTCCGATGATCCGCACGGCGGAGAGTGTGGGATTTCACATCACCCGCACCGGAGTTGAGTTATGAAAACTCAGTACACCCAAATAATTTCGACACTCAACAAACTACGCGCAGAAATTCGCTGGAAACCCCAAAGCGCCCTACGCCATCTGCAAAAACGCCGCGCGCGAGGACATCTACCGCCGACCGCCACCTTGTCAGAGTATGAAGCTATCATACGTGTAGTGTTGCAAGATAAAAGCGCCGAAGTGTACCTTTATTGGTACAATCAGGTGGCTTATGTGACAGTGGTTGGCCCCATCGGAAATCAGAAGTGGCTGGTTATGGCTACAGATGATGGCATTTTAGAAAGCGCCTTTGTAGTGGAACGCCCGGAACTTTACTTGAAACAGCCAGGGTTTGAGTATATGGGAACAATAGATGAGGTGATGCAATGAGTTGTCAGAATTTAATTGAAGCCTATGAAGTTGACATCCAATTCCCTGACGTGAGTGGAATGGAATTATTGGAAATGTTGATGACGCGCAGCGAAATTGCACGTAACGATGCTCATTTATCCAACGTAGAGCGACAGCGTTTATCGGCTGCCGATAATCTTTTGTTACGTCAATCCCGACAAATCTATGCTGCTATTCAGCAAATCGCGGATTTAGCTGCCTGGCGACGTAACAACAATGTCCCAATCACGCATTGGTGGTGGTATCTGGATGTTGTAGCGCAGTTGCCGGTGGCTTTAGACACATTCATGGGACTGACACAATCGGCTTCCGTAGAATTGGCGACGGCAAGCAGGTGATAATGAACAAACTTTACTATGGCGACAACCTGACCGTGATGCGCGAGCATCTGGCCGACGAAAGCATTGATCTGGTCTACCTGGATCCGCCCTTCAACAGCCAGCAAGGCTTCAGTCTGCTGTTCAAGACGCCCAAAGGTCACACATCGGATGCACAGATTGCCGCGTTCAAGGATAGCTGGCAGTGGGGCGACCAGTCCGAGCTGGAATTTGCCGAGCTGCTGCACCAGCCTAACACGGACGTAGCCGGGATGATTGAATCGTTCCGGCGCTTCCTGCACGAAGGCGACATGATGGCCTATCTGACGATGATGACCAACCGCCTGCTGGAAATCCGCCGCGTCCTCAAACCGACCGGCAGCGTCTACCTGCACTGCGATCCAACCGCCAGCCACTACCTCAAAATCGTGCTGGATCACGTCTTTGGCGACGGGGCGTTTTCCAA
>JAKQHY010000104.1 GCA_029555965.1 Chloroflexota bacterium
ACTTCTGTCTGGACAACTTAGCGACCGTGAGCCGGGAGAAACACGCCTACTGGCTCAGCCGCTATTTGTACGGCACCACGGTCTACACGGCGGCGGGGGAAGCGCTGAACCTGTTAGCCACCTTGCGCGCGACCACCGCAAATCACTTGGACCTGGCGATTCAGCTAGGCGCCACCCACCGGTTGCCGTGCCGGCTGATCGCCAGCCGCGCCCCACAGGAGGTCGCCGACCGCCGCCGCCAACACGCCTACGAGCAAGCGCGCAAGAAAGGGCGCACCCCTAGCGCCGACTATCTGGCGCTGTTGGCCTGGACGCTGTTCGTCACCAATGTCCCTGCGGCCATGCTGACCGGGGAGCAAGTCATGACCCTCTACCGCGTGCGTTGGCAAGTGGAAACGTTGTTTCGGAATAGCAAACAACTCGCGGGCTTGGCGATGTGCCAATGCCGCGTGCCGCAAGCGATGGTTCGGCATGTCACCCTGGTCTTTGTGACCTGCTTCGTCCTGGATTTGTTGCGCACCGACCCGTCACAGACGACGGATGGTATTCGGCACCAACTCCAACTCGAAGTGGTCACCCAAGGGTTTGCCCCACCAACGCCCCTGCGCGCCCGTACGATGTAATTGTCAATGTACTAAATCGAATAACCGCGTAACTACTAATATATAATCCAACGCAAAGCCTCCTGGTCCGCCGATGAGAAAGACCACGGGATCGGGTTGTGGGTTTTGGCTTCTGCTTTTGACTGTAGCCACATGCAGACGCATGGTGCTGGAATCGCCTTGCGTCTGCTGGCGGTTTTCGGGAACGGTTAAATAGCCGCACTCGATTTGGTATCCATTGGGCACAGTAAATTGACATTCTGCCTGTTCGTAGCCTAGGGGCTGCGCGTCGCGTGGGGCCGGCCCGCCGCATGCGCTGAGTAGCACCGAACTGAGTAAAACTATGGACATGCTCAACTTAACCCTGGCAAGCAGTCTCCGTTTCATCGCTCTATCCTTTTGACCAAAATGGTTACTACCTTGCCTGATTCTAATGTTAAATTGAGCGCCTGTCATCGTCCATACGGATAAAGTTGAATTGTCCTCAGGTACACTGTCGGCGGCCAAACCGATCATCGGGAAACCATACTGTGTTATCCAGTTGTTCTTCTTACTACAATGACCACATAGCCCTTTTTGTGCCCCTGCTCCACATAACGGTTTGCTTCGGCGGTTTGTTCGAGCGGGAAGCGTTTGTCAATCAGCGTCTTAACCTTCCCGGATTCGGCCAGCGTTTTGATGAAAACCAGGTCTATGGCGCTTTCGCTGGCTATGGCGCAAATGACTTTTTACGGCTCAAGAGGCATCCGCCCCACCCACCGCCGAAAACGAAGGCCCAGCAGATGGCGAGGATGCGGTCATCCTTCTACTCCTTTGTGGGTCGTTGGCTCAACCGGAACAAATCCCGCGCCAGCAGCGGGAACCATACCAGATACAAAGTGCCGCCAACCATCAAAAGCATCGCGCCAAGCTCCGGCAAGAAGAAACCCACCAGCATGTGCAACAAATCGAGGCCATGCGTCACAATGCCCACATACGCCGTGGCTTTGGTGAAAGCCTTACTGGAAAGCATGACGATGGAGATCAGGGTCGTCGCCGTTTGCAACAGGACGCCCCCGATAAGCGCGCCGGTACCACGCCACATGTCGGAGGCGATTAGCGCCTCACCGGCGGCCAGCAATTGCGCTCTTTGCGCGGCATCTGTCGCGGCGGCAAACTTATCGCTCAGCGGCGCCAGGGATAGTGCGGAAGGGGTAGCCAGGAAAAGTGTCAACCCGGCGCAGCCGAGAAGCGTAGCGAGCGCGGCGTAATCGTGATGCGCGTTCTTGAGCGCGGTGTAGAGTCCCAGAAAAAGCAGATAGTACAGCGGCATACAGCAAACGGTCAACAAATCCAACCGCAAAAGTCCTACGAACTTGTTTGCCTGCAACATGGCAAAGACCCCTTCTGTGGTTTCCGGCGGCAGTCCTAAAGTGAGCATCACGACCATCGTAACCAAGGAATAGAGGAGCAGGATGAGGGTGGCTATTCCACTCATAGCATAGAGATTGGGCCACGCCCTCGGTTCCCGCTTTGTATCTGCGCCGGAGGCTGAATTCATACCGTGATTGTGTGTGACGGGTGACATTTTAGGGCGCGTGACCGGCACGCCAGCCGGCGCTGATTCCTGACTGAATTGTTTCATCACAAACCCCTTTCCTGCGATGGCTGTTTGGTGCAGCGTTTGCACCATCTATGCAACGCAGCGGGAGCGTGCTTTATTCGGGCGCTCACAACCGGTTCAGTCTTTCACGCGCGCGAATATCGTGAATGAGAAGCCGGCTGCCACCAGGGCAATACCGAACGTGATCGCCATGTCCAGCACATTGCCTTGTCCGTAAGACAGGTGAAACAGCCACAGGAAAACACTCAGAGCGATAAAAACCATGAAGGTTGTAAAGGCCAGCACGGTGGCCGCCAGGTAACCCCAGGTTTTGCCGCGCCACAAGGCCAGACCGCCGAGGAGGTGGAGTGGAATCATGATGCCGAATTCGAGCGACGCCAGTTCGAGTGTAGTGTAATGATCCAGGGATGCCGGTGGGGCGCCGGTGGTGTACGCGGCTATCACTTCGGCCATGTACTGCGCCAGGAGAATCAACCCTACCGCCAGTACGTAAACCGCCACCGCTTTCCGGGGAAAGTTGCCCGCCAGTTTGGCCGGTAGACCGGCAAAATCCATCTGCGCCAGGGTCAGGTATAAGCCGAATCCCCCGATAGAATAGAGCGCCGTCCAAACCAGAAACAGGGCATTGAACGCATTGCCCATCACGCCGATCATGTAGATGTAGGCCAAATAGGTGAAGAGCGCCGCCAGCAGCAATTGCCCGCGAAAGTTGCCACGGCGATACAGCCATAGGCCGACGCTGAACAAGGGCAACACAATCGCCAGGTTGGCCCAATCGAAACTGCGAAAGGCGATGGCTTTGTACGTGTTATCGAAACGATAAGGCCCGGCGCCGCCATAGATTTGAACCTCTTCGCCACGTGGGGTGGTAAACGGATAGGGCGCGCCACCATCGTCCCATAGGATGGCGGTCAAAGAGGCGGCCAGGAGTAGGAGTATTGCCAGGACAGACAGAATGGAGAGGGTGCTGTGTTTATCGTTCATCGTTCATCCTCCAGGTACTTGTGTGAGTTGTGCGTGATCATACGTCTTTTTTGCGAAAGGTCGTTAAGCTCCGCTTTCCCCGATTTCGATTTTGAGTACGCTCCAACGTTCCGGCTGGTGACGAAGATGTTCTTGCTGGTCTACTCCTGCGGGATGACCGTCCTTTTTGGCGTCATCATCGTCCAATTGGAACATCGCATCCGGCACATCAAACGGTTATAAGGAAGTCGGCATGAAAAAAGCCGACTTTGAACGGACCGGGGTAGGGGACGATATCCTTTACAACAACGTGTGGAACAACTGGCGTTGAGCTTGGCCGGGCAAAGCCCGCGAGATTCAGACGTACCGGGAGGTGATGCTTGGGGATTCGCCGTGGGATGCGGAAGCGGTGACGGGCGGGCGGAGTGGGCTAAAGACATTGCCGTCATTCGTTAAGCAACGCGCCGAATGCCCACATCAGGTCGTTGGCGGAAATCTCCTGCGTTGGCTCATCGCCGCCCAGCCAGCCGGGTTTGCCGCCGGGCCAGGGGTGCAGGCCACCGACCACAGTGTATAACTCGACGTCTGCACCTTGATTACAGTCAGTATAAACCGTGTGGATGATGCTTCCTGTCTGTTCTTCCTGCGGCGCTGTGTCGCAACTATTGTGGCTAACCCAGAATGCGATGGTTTCCTCCACTGAAACAAAGTCCACGCCGGCCAGCGATTCTTCGCCGATGCCGCCCGCGTAGGGGGCGTGCCGGTCGCCGTCGCCGTGAAAGTGGATCACCGGCACGGGGCGCTCGGGCTGGCACGTCTCGATATTCTGCGTCGCCGCGACCGGCCCGATGGCGGCAATCACATCAGAAAGCTCGCAGGCCAGGCGATGGGCCATGATCGCTCCGTTCGACATGCCGGTGGCATAAATCCGCTGCGGGTCCACGTTGGCGACGCCGGTTAGGTCTACGATGAGCGTCCTGACAAATCCGACATCGTCTACGTCGTTCTCGACGGCGTAGCCACAACACGTTCCGCCGTTCCAGGTGAATAACTTCTCCTTGAGCGGGCCTGTGCCGTTGGGATAGACGACGATGAAGTTCTCGCTGTCCGCCGTTGCCGTGAAGCCGGTCATCCGCTGCACGTTTTCGGCGTTGCCGCCCCCGCCGTGGAAGACGATCACAATCGGGGGCGGCTGCTCCGGGTCGTAGCGGGCGGGATGTGGACGATATAGGAGCGTTCGAGGCCATCGTGTGTCAGGACGTGGGTTGTGTCGCCAGGGACGAGCGTCTCCGGGGGCGCGGCACGGCGACCGGCAAGCTGGCATGCCATGAGCAAAATGAGCGCCAGAAAAAGGCCGAAGGCGTATTGATGGCGTTCTGATCCAGGCATCATAAGCTTTTCAATCCCTCACGACTGCCGGTTGCGTTCCAGCGTGGGCAGGAACAGCGCTGTCAACGGGATAACCAGCAGCGGGAGATGCATCACCCCCATCCAGCGCATATCAGGATTGAACCAGTGGCTCAGGTTGTACATCCCATAAATCAGCCCGTTGAAGGCCGTCACCCGGAGGGCGAAGCGATCAACCTTTGGGTAAAACAGGATCAGCAGGAACAGAAACACCGGCGTCATAAAGCAGTAGGTCAGCCCGTAATCCGGCGAGGTCAGCAAAAGCAGTGGATTGAAGTTTGGAACAACTTTACTGCCGTCTGTTCCGATGGGCGACCAGAAGACGAGCAGCGCCAACGGGGCCAAAGCCCAACGCCAGGGCGGGACATCGTTGAATGAGGCTTGTAGACGATCCTTCCCCGCCACCCATAGCCAAAGCAGCCCCAGCAACCCTGTGGCGACGAGTGCGCCGGTCTGCACGGCAAAACCGTACGTCTCGGTCATTGTGTTCGTCTGCAAGGCGGCGATCAACAGATAATTGACGCCAAAATAGGCCGCTGTCGCACGCCCGGCACTCTGCGGGCGGAAGATCACCAGCGCGATGACGGCTAACGTGGCGACGTGAAACACCCAGCCCCATGCCTGGTACGGGACAATGGACACCATCAAGATGCTCATAATCACATCCTGCGTGTTGCGGGGATCATAGGGGACTTGCGTGATGGGCGGCAGCATCGAGAGGATAACCAGCAGCCCATAAACTACGGGGTAAAACCATTTACGTGATCTCAAATCTTTGCGCTCCATCCGTCAACTCCTTTACACTGTTTAGTGGGCATACACTTCATTGACTGGTCGTTTTTGACAACGGATATACGAGAAAGCGCCGCCAAAAACATTCCATACCCTGGTAAATATGAAGGCATGGTGGACTATCCCGCGCGCGCCATCAAATACTTGCCGAGGCGCGTCACTAAGCGCCGGGGCGTGAAGCGAATGGAGAGCGCCAGCAACTTATTGAACAGCCCCGGCACAACGGTCGTTTTCCCCTTCAGCATACCGGCGTATCCGGCTTGAGCCACCTGGCTCGCATTCATCGAAGACAGCCGGAACAGGCGGATGTTTTCAATGTCGGCGCGACGCGCAAAGTCGGTGCGGGTGGGGCCGGGGCATAGACACGTTACTGAAACGCCGGTGTGCTCCAAATCCCTGGCAATCGCCTCCGAGAAATTGAGGACGTAGGCTTTCGTCGCGCAGTAGATCGCGTTGAACGGCGCCGGGGCAAAGCCACCGGTCGAAGCCACGTTGAGGATGCGTCCACTGCCACGTTGGAGCATCTCCGGGAGTAACAACATGGTCAGATGCGTCAAGGCGGTCAGGTTAACCTGTATCAAAGACAACTGTTGGGCTACGTCGGTGTCCTGGATCGGCCCATAGACCTGCGTGCCGGCGTTGTTCACCAGGAAATCCACCGTGATGCCCTGGGCCTGTAGCGTTTGATGAATCACCTCCGGCGCACCGGGCTGCGCCAGGTCTTGAGGGATCACAGTCACATCAACGCCGTACTTCGCCCGTAGGTCTGCGGCCAGAGATCCCAGCCGCTCCCGGTCGCGGGCCACCAACGCCAGATTGACGCCATCCTGGGCGAACAACGGCGCCAATTCTCGCCCGATGCCGCTCGATGCTCCTGTAATCAAAGCTGTTTGTCGTTTCATAGGCCGTAGCTCCTTCTATTTAGGATTCCTTTTTGTCTATTGTGCAGTTAGAGATCTTTTGTCTCTTCAATCCAGCGCTCTATAACTTTTTTGAAAAGATCTCTTTTGGCTAAAAATACGGCAAGATCAGAAAAGGTCACTGTGGCGCGTATATTAGAGTTCCACTCAAGCAATCCTGTATCATCTGTATACAAATGAGGTGCTTTTTTGTCTTCTTTCGGTTTCGCGCCAGTGTGAAGGATAAGTCCCACTCTATCCTTTTTATGAAGCGTAATTGTCATACGGTCTTTACCGTTATAACAAAAGGTTGGCGCGTTCCATTTGATGGTTTCGGTCAAAGTGGGGCACGCTTCAAGTATGGCGATAAGTAACGCCTCAACAAGTGGCTTTCGCTCATCATCAAGTTCGGTCATAAATTCTTGGTGTGTCTTTATTATACGTCTCCTCTCATAGCTATGTTATTTTGGCCTTGAATCTTGCGAGAACTTAGGGTTTGGTCGTTCAACAGATCGCAAGGCTGTGCGCCAACCACTGCGCCAGAATGGCGTTGTACTCGGTCGCGTGCTCGGCAAAGGGCAGATGCCCCGCCCCGGCGATGACGGCCAATTCAGCGCCCTTGACTAGGCCGGCGATCTGCTGCGCCTGTGCGGGCGGCACGATAGGATCGCGGTCGCCGGTCAGCGCCAACGTGGGCGCGGTGATGCGCGGCAGCCAATCGCTGATGTCAATCTCAGGCATCCGGTAAAAGTAGTGCATCATGGCATTTATCTTTACCTACCGCAACTGCGCAACCCTCATTCGCTAAGCAATGCGCCTGTGTCTGTAGTTCCAGCAGCCACTCTTTTTCAGCTATGGCGCCGCCGCGGTCCATGCTGCGGTCAATCTGAGACAGCGCCAGATCGATGGCGGTTATCGCTTCCTGGAGATCACCCTTGCTCAATGCCACAGCCGCCTTGGCCCTGGCCCGGGTATGCGCTTCGACAAATCCGCCTGCTCCTTTTTTCAAAGATTCCGCAGCGCCCTCGGGATCGCGGCGATAGCGGGCCTGAAAATAGGCCAACTCTAGCCATAATCCCGGCCGCAATTCCGCCGGATAGGCTTCTGCCAACGCCAGCGCACGATCCAATTCAGCGCCGGCGTGATCGATCTGGCCCAGATCGAGATAATAGTAAAAAGCGAAATGATGCGCGGCGGCCGCGATCTGGTCCAGCCGTTGTTCCGCCAGTTCGAGAAGGCGGGCGACTAACGCCGCATCCCATTCCCGTGGTCGCCTGCCATTGAACGAATAGGCGGAGAGGGTCAGCATCAGCAGGCGGCGCTCCGCGCGGTGTCCGCCTCTCATAAGGTCGAGATATTGTCCGCCGTCGCTGGCAAAACCGCTGCTGCTAAAGGGAATCAGCGTAGCAACGCCGGTCATCAGCGCTATCGCTGCCACGATAACCAGAAAAAAGCCGCCCTGGTTGACAAGGACGGAGTGCGGTTGCGTCGTTTGTAGCAGGGCAAGGCCGAGTATGCTGAAAACACCGAGGCAGAAACTGGCAATGGGTCCGCCGAGGATATACCGCGCCATGCGACTAGGTTCGCTCTCGGCAACAGGCGGAATCATCAAAGCCAGCCCGCCAAAGGTGTTGAGCGAGGTGTTCCAACGCCAGCGCACCCGCCCCTGCTCGCGCACCCACTTGAAGGGGCCGACAACGAGCATGATAAAAGAATAGCCTGCGAGCTTGCCGCCGATGACATGACCCAGTTCATGAATCAGAATGGCAATCAGAAGCGCAGTGATGAGTTGAATGGTTAATCCGAACACGCCCGGCGGCGAAAAGGCGAGTGAAGTGAGCATCGCTTTGCTGGACGAGCCGATCAGCCAGCCTACAGCGCCGCCGCCGATGAGAATTCCGCAAGAGACGAGTATTTTTTTCAAGTTTTGTTCTCCCTGGTTTGTTTTATCGAGAGTCCTATTCCATCCTTGCTCTGGGCTGGATCGCCGCCGCAAACCGGTAAGCCTCCCAACCGGTGGCGAGCACCAGGATGAGGATGGCTGCCAGCAATCCCCAAAAACGTTCTCGGATCAGGGGCTGCGTTGGGGGGATGACCACGGCCTCCACGGTTTGCTTGGGCCATTGCCCCACCAGCCGGTATTTTGCCAGGGAGAGCGTTGCGGCGGCAGCGAGGAGGTAGGCGGTGATTTCGTACAGCCCGGAACTGGTGAAAATGGCGAAGGTGGGCGGTTGTTTGCCGCCCGTCGACAGCGTAAAGGAATTGGTCCCCAACGTGACCGCAAAAAGCAACGCCAACAGAGTCACCGTGGAATAGCCCAACGGATAGTCGCGCGCGGTGCGCAGTACGTTAGGCACGACACCCCCCCCAACATCACAGTCAAGTTGATGGCGAACAACCGCAGCCATTCCAGCCCGACACTGCCGCCGGCCAACGTCTCCCCGGCCAACGTTTGCGCCAGATTGCGCCCTTGCAATAGACCTTCGGGCAGGAATAAGTAGCTTAGCGTCCAGGTCCCAAGAAAGAGGAGCATCACGCCGCCCCACAAAGCCGCAAAACGGATGACGAGGTTATCGTGTAGCAAGTAATGTTTTGACATCGCAAATCATCCGGCGCGCGCCATCAGGTATTGACCAAGGCGCGTCACCAGTCGCCGGGGAGTGAAACGAATGGCGAGCACCAGTAATTTATTGAATAAGCCGGGAATAATGGTCGTTTTCCCTTTCATCATGCTGGCGTACCCGGCCTGGGCCACCCGGCGCGCAGCCATCGAAGACAGCCGGAACAGGCGAATATCCTCGATATCGGCGCGGCGGGCGAAATCGGTCCGGGTAGGGCCGGGGCAGAGACACGTCACCGTGACGCCGGTGTGCTCCAAATCTCTGGCAATCGCCTCCGAAAAACTGAGGACGTAGGCTTTGGTCGCACAGTAAATGGCGTTGAACGGCGCCGGGGCAAAGCCGCCGGTCGAAGCCACGTTGAGGATGCGCCCGCTGCCGCGTTTGAGCATTTCTGGGAGCAGCCGCATGGTCAGGTGCGTCAGCGCGGTCAGGTTCACCTGGATGAGGGCCAACTGTGGGGCTACGTCGGTGTCCTGGATCGCCCCGTACACCTGCGTGCCGGCGTTGTTCACCAGAAAATCCACCGTGATGTCCTGGGCCTGTAGCGTCTGATGTATCACCTCCGGCGCGCCGGGTTGCGCCAGGTCTTGAGGGATCACAATCACATCAACGCCGTACCTTGTCCGCAGGTCTGCGGCCAGAGATTCCAACCGTTCCCGGTTGCGGGTCACCAACGCCAGATTGACGCCATCTTGGGCGAACAACGGCGCCAATTCTCGCCCGATGCCGCTCGATGCTCCTGTAATCAAAGCTGTTTGTCGTTTCATAGGCCCTAGCCTCCTGGTTGACGTTGCGAAAATAAGCCGTCATCGCCCACAACCGCAATGACACCCTCGATATTCTACAGGTTTCGCTCGCCCGTGTCATCGGACCAAGGCATAGGCTTATCCTTGTACGCCAGTACAGGTAACGTTAGACTAACCCGCCGCCCACTCGCGGAACAGTACATCTACGCCCTGCCAAATTGACCATGTCAAGCGAGCCTTATGGCACTTGCTCGCTGCCGTCCGCGTATCTGGCGAACCGCTTCAGCTCGCGTGGATGGACATTGTCATCGCGCGGCCAGGGCCAGCCCCCAAAGCGCGTGCGGCGATAATCGGCGAAGGCCTGCTGGATTTCTGTCGTCGTGTTCATGACAAACGGCCCGTGTTGCACCACGGGTTCGTCGATCGGGCGTCCCTGGAGTAACAGCAGAAAGGCATCCTGGTCCGCATTTTCCAGAATCACGGGTTGGTCTGCCAGCAGCTCGACGGAATGGTAGTACGGGATACGCATGCCGGCAACGTCAATGTGTGAACCCCGGTAAAAATACAATGCCCGGTCTACCTCAAGCGATGCGGCAGGAATCATCCAGCGCGCACCAGCTTCCAATTTGAGCAGCCAGATGCCAACCTCGTTCTCAGCATTGCTGGCCCACGAATCGGGCGCCGGCGCGGGCGCAGCGACGTCGCCGATTTGGCCGGCTATAACCGTTGCTTCTATCGTTTTGCCACGAGCATCTTTCTCCACATAGACCGGAATCTCCTCGGCCCAGAGCATCTTGTAATGCGGCCGGGAAAATTTCCGCGCCTGGGGCAGGTTGAGCCAGATCTGGAACAGTTCCAGTGGATTCGGCGCGTCTTGGTGAAGCAGTGGGAACATCTCGGCATGTTGCAATCCGGCGCCCGCCGTCATCCATTGCACGTCGCCGTTGCCGTAGCGTCCGGCCGCGCCGTGGGAATCCGAGTGATCGACAAAGCCGTTCAAGACGACCGTCACCGTTTCGAACCCGCGATGCGGGTGCGCGGGAAAGCCAGGAATGGTTTCGCCGTGATACATCCGCCAACTTTGGTTAGTATTGAAATCTTGCCCGAGGTTTCTGCCGGCCAATGAGTCCGCCGGCCCCAGTTGCGCGTTGCCGGCCGGATAGTGATCCAGGTGATGTACGCAAAACAGGAACGGATCACGGGTCTCCCAGGTGAAGCCCAACGATTTGATATCAACGATCAGTTTGTTATACATGACGCCCTTCCCCTTTCTTAGAATGTTAAGATTGTTAGCCAACTCCGCAGTCCAACCCAGTTACTTGCGTCTATTTTAGTGCGAATATGGTTGAATGTCATTCGAGTTTCATCCAGGGGAGAGACGAAATCCAACAATCCTGTCCAAAGAAAACAAACCGCGCTACTGCTGTCATATTATGATTGGGCCAGCCATGCCGATACCTGCCGAGTATAGTCTGCCGCGCGCTCAGCAAAGGGCAGATGCCCCGCCCCGGCGATGACGGCCAATTCAGCGCCCTTGACCAGGCCGGCGATCTGCTGCGCTTGCGTGGGCGGCACAATGGGGTCGTGGTCGCCGGTCAGCGCCAACGTGGGCGCGGTGATGCGCGGCAGCCAATCGCTGATGTCAATCTCCGGCATTCGGTAAAAGTAGTGGATTATGGCCTCCAGATCGAGTCGCTTGAAAGCCGGATACGCGCGGCGCATCATATCCGGCAAATCAGGATAGGCGTAAAACGCACGCGCGTCGGCGACGTAAATGCGCATGACGGCTTTGAGCAAAGCCGGAGATAGGCCGACCAGTTTGTAGAGCGCCTTGTACACCGCGCGTCCCGGCGCGCCGCTGCGCCCCAGCGTTTGATACAGCCCCAATGCGCCTGTCCAGCGCCCCTGCGCAAAGCCGGAGACGCTGACGACGCGCCGGGTCAGGGCCGGCGTGGACGCAGCCACCGCCAACGCCGCAAACCCGCCGGTAGAATGGCCAATGAGTGTGACGGGACGGTCGCCCACCAACTCGCGGATTGCTGCGACCAGCACGTGGGCGATCATCTCTGCGGTGAGCGCCTCGGGCCGCAAAGAGGCCGGAAAGGTTGCCGGAAAATGTCCCGGCAGGCTGAGCGAATAGCACGGCCCTTGCGCGAGTACGCAGGGCGGTTGAAGCGCCCAGGCATAAATCGAACTGGTGATGCCGTGCAGCAAAATCACCGGCTCGCCCGCTGTGCCGGGGTTCAGGCAGAGAGCCGCCAATTGGTGGCCGTCAATGTGCAAGACGATCGGGTCTGAAGTCATAAACGCTGTGCCTCAATCTCTCTTCATAGTCTTGTCTCTCTCCCTGGTCATCGCCGCTCCCAGCCAATCCAGGCCCAGGTCAGCCAGCTTTTTGAGAGCCGTACCGGGTAATAGTAATCCGACGCAAACCAGCCCTGCTCGGTGAAGTAGGTGTAGTTGCAGTAGTGCTCGTCGAGATTCAGTTTCATACTCGTGCGGGCCATCCTGAATGCCGTCAGCTTGAATAAAGTGGGGGGCCGGATAAGCGGGTTTTGTAAGTTGCGCGTAAAAGCGGCGGCTGGCTGCGCCAGCGTCTGGTCTATCTTGCGCTATGCGCTGGCCGACATCGGTTCCAACGCAGTGAGAGGTTCGTTTCCGCCAGATACACCGTCTCAAAGGCCAGCGGGACAGCTTGCGCCGCGGCCAGCCGCTCCATATGCTTCTCAACCCACTGCACAATCCGGGCGGTATTCCCCTTCTACCTGCCGTTGCTCATCAAGCCAGAATGTTCACCGCAACTCCTTATCTATGCCCCGTGATTCGTCATGCGTCATTCATAATTCGCCATTACGGTGTTTGCTTCGTGGCCTTCCAGGTCCCGCGCGCTTCACCTTGATGGGACCAGACGCCGCTCATCTCCTCCGCGTTGGCGAGCGTCCCCTCCCACGTTTCGTCGCCCGTCAGTTTGAGGTTGCCGCCCTTGACGGTGTACTCACCCTCGTATTCTACCGTGTAGATATTCACCTGCAAATACGTTCCCTTGTCCGGTTCTCCGCTGAAGGTGATCGTCCCGATGTCATAGGTAGCGCCATCCGCTAGCTCCATCGTATAGTCCCATGTGCCCCGGATGTCATAGTCCGCCTTCCCGCCGCAGGCTGTACACAACATAACGATTATCATTACGGAACCACAGAATGAGAGCCACTGGCGCATAGATCTACTCCTGTTGTGAGTTTTTGTCTTACATCCCATTCATTATACGGGGACTTCTTTAACAGTGCGTTAAAGTCCTGTAAACATTGCTTTAAGCTTTCCTGATAGACTTGACAAAACCCATGTATATGACAGAATGTAAGCAACCACTTGCTTGCACAAGAAAGGACAAAGCAATGCCACACATCATTCTTTTGAACGGCGCTCCGCGCAAAACCGGCAACACGCTGCGCATCGCCGAATGGGTTGCCGAGGGCGCGCAACAGCAGGGCGCCGACGTTACCGTCATCCACTTGACCGACGAGCGCATTGACCATTGCCAGGGCTGCGAGACCTGCGCGCGCACCGGGCGCTGCATCATCCAGGACGACCACGAGGCTATCTGCCAACAGTTGGAACAAGCGCAGGGCGTCATCGTTTGCGCGCCGGTCTACGGCGGCTTCTATTCCTCGGTGCTCAAGACGTTTCTCGACCGGCTCACCTGCACTTTGGGGTTCACCGGTCGTTTCGCACACCTGTGTGCCGTCGGCGTCACCACCGCGCGTTATGACTTCCGCGCCAAAAACGCCAAAGACATCGCCGCCGCGCTCGGCAGTAGTTGGCTTAACCCCGGTTACGTGAGCGGCACCATCCACAAACAGGTGATGGACACGAAAAAGAGCCGGAACATCGTAGTGTCGCCGGAAAACAGCCCGCGTCTGTACGCTGCCGCCATCAAGATGGGGGGCAAACTGGTGGCGGACATTCAGCAAGAGAAACGCGGCGCGCTGCCGCTGCCGGTACGGCTGCTGTTCCGGCATCTAGTGCTGCCCGGCATCGCCAAAATCCTGGTCAACGAACAGGGCAAACTGCCGTTCTTGTACCAGAAAATGGAAGAGCAGGGGATCATCAACGCGACTTTGCTCCGCCGACACGCGGCGCAGATGCAGCGTCTGTCGCCTGACCGCCCCTGGAAAACCGGCGAGAAGGTCAAGTTTACACCGTGAGGTGCCCCAATGCCCGCTGAAGATGATACTCGCCAACGCATCCTTGAGGCCGCCGCGCAAGTTTTCTCCGCGCGCGGTTACGCCGGCGCCACTACGCGCGCGCTTGCCGCCGCCGCCGGCGTCAATGAGGTCACGCTGTTCCGGCATTTCGGAACCAAGCAAGGCTTATTCCAGGCCGTTGTGGAGCAATTTTCCGCTGTGCCAGGGTTAGCCGCCAGAGCCGCGCAATTAACAGGTGACTATCGCGCCGATTTAACGCGCATCGCGCAGCATTATCTGGCGATGCTGCACCGCAATCGCCGCGCCATTTTGATGACGATGACCGAGGCGCAGCGCCAGCCCGAAATCCGCCCCGTCATCGCCGCCACACCGGCCCGGCAGCGGGCTATGCTGGCGGGGTATCTGCGCCAACAAATCGCAAATGGTATCGCGCGCGACCTGCCCAACCCTGAGTTGACCGCGCAGGCGTTCTTCGGCATGTTCTTCGAATACAGCCTGGCACAACTGTTGGACGAGCCGGGCGCGCCACAGCCTGCTGACGAGGACGTGATCGCAGAATTCGTGGATATGTTTGTGCGGGGAACGCTAAAAGCGTAAACAGTAGACGGGGCCGTCTACTGTCTACCGTCTACCCCAAAGGAGACCCATGACAAAACTCAAGTCGCTGACATTGGAACACCTGATTTCAGGCACACTGCTGCTTTACGTCACCGTCCATCTATTGGAAGAAGGGCTTTTTGGCTTCCCGGCCTGGGCCAATCTGCGTTGGGGCATTCCCGGCTACGACTTCCCCAAGTGGCTGATGCACAATGGCTACTTTGCCGCTTTTCTCGTGGCGGGATACTTCCTCTATCGCCGCAACCGCGAGAAGTGGCTGGCGGCCGGCGTCGGCATTGTGGTGTGGGGCGCGCTGAACTGCCTCAACCACTTCGTCTTCACCGGTCTCTTCCTTGAATACTCGCCCGGTCTGTTTACCGGCTTTCTTTTTGGTCTCATGGCCATCCTTGCTGTGCAACGCCTGCGTGATGCCCAACTACTGACCTGGAAATTCGCATTGGCTGCCCTCGGCTTTGGCGTGCTTTATTGGGCCTTGCCCATCGGCGCGTTCCTCGCGGTGGACATCGGCCTGGGGCTTTGAATGCGCCGAGCAACCTGGACAATAACCCCATCCCACGGTCGCCATGAGCAGCAGGGCGCCCACCGCCACCCACGTATCGCGCGTCGGCTGCCAACGAAATGTGAGAGCCTCCTTGCGGTGTACAATCGCGATAATGACAAAGACAATTAACCCCATAAAAAACTGTTCCATCTTACCTGCCCCCAAATATCTCAAGATCAGGATGCCGCATGGCCTCCTCATAAATCGGACCACGCGCCAAAAAGCTCAATCCATAACCACTGCCGATCACGCTCAGTAATCGCGTCTCCGGCATCATGGGTATTTCCGGCGGAAGCACGACGCACTCGTTGCCGAATTGGCTGCGTCCTAACTCACGTAGTCCACGCCACCCCGCTTTGCGTCGCTCTCCGCCGTAAGCCGCACTGTGCTGACCGTAGCGTGCAGCCGATAGCCGCCGAATTTCAGGGCCGACGCCGGCCAGGGTCGCGCTCGCAGCCAGCAAGAGCACGAAACACGCCAACAACACGGCCCGGCGCATCATGGTTGAGATCCGGCCGGCGCAGCTTGAGCCGTTCCCGGCGCCGGAGCCAGGCGCGAGTTCTCATAGTTCAACCATTTGGCGACGATACGATACGAGAACGCTACCGCGTCATCGCCGGCGCGCCGCCGCACCTCAATAGGTTTCCATTTCGACTTCTTTGATTGAGATTTTCTGATGAGATGCCGGGATGCTAGCCATTATAGAGGTCTATCTTTAGCGATTGGTTAAGTGGATGTAAAGGCTGCTTTAAATAATACCGGCACGATTTGCCAAAGTTTTCGATAGCTGCCGGATAGAAGGGTAAGACATAGTCGTTACGCGATAGCCCCAGGTGGGATGCACTTAGCCGGCTTGCACCGCGTATTTGCCGCGTAAACGCCAGCCTTTTGGCCGTTGTTAAGTGTGTCCCACCTTAACCGCGTAACGATTGTAAGACAGTCGCCGCTGTGCAGCAGAGTTAAGAAGAAATTAAACAAATCTTAACCTAAAGTTAAAAGCCAGTTAATAATCGTGAAGTATGATCAGGATTATGTTAGGTGTAGCGCTGCAAAAAATCTCAGATCCCATCATAATGGCTCAGGATTGTGTCCATAAACGGACTGAGCATCCGGGACGCATAGAGCAGATAGCCATCGCCGGTACGATTGGTGGATTGGAAACGCACGAGGGCTATGTCAACCCCGACACGGTGGTTGAGAAGGTTATCGCGCGACTGAAGGCGCATCCCGAATTGCCGGGCGTCATCCTGACTTTGCCAGGGGCCTTGAAGGGGATGGTCTCCCGTAGTAAGTGTTTGGAATTGTTGAGCAGTCCCTACGGCAACGCCCTGTTTCTCCGGCGTTCCATTCTTAACCTCTACGACGAGCTGGCTCTGACGCCAACGGTATTGCCGGCCAGAATGCGCATTGATCAGGCTGTCGCGGTGGCGCTGGGGCGCCCCGTGGATCAACGCTACGAGCCGTTGTTAGTGGATTTCAGTGCCGGATACTTGCGTTTGCTGGATTTGCACGTACTCTTGTTGGCGCAATCGCGGATGTTGGAGAATGCTAACCGGTTGATCCAACAGCAGGTGGACATTGAACGGGCGCTATCCAGCACATTGGAATTGGACGAAGTGCTACAATTGATTCTCCGCCACCTGGAAGATATGGTGCCTTATAATCGGGCGGGGGTGATTTTGGAACAGGACGCCGTGCTGCGCTTTGCCGCCACGCGCGGTTTTGCCGATGTGGTCGCCGCCCGGCGATTTGCCATCCCCATTACGCAAAGCATCATCTACCAACGTATCTGTGTGGAACAACGCCCGTTAACCTTTAGCGATGTCACACAGCAAGTGGAGTGGGAAGTGTTGCCGGATATACCCTCGCCGCGCTCCTGGTTGGGCGTGCCCCTCATCCATGCCGGGTGTGTGATGGGGATGTTGTCGCTGGCGCGCACCACTATCCAGGAGTTCATTGAAGAAGAAGTGGCGTTGGCGCAAAGTTTCGCGCGTCATGCGGCCGTCGCCCTCCAAAACGCTCGTCTCTACGCCGAAACGAAAGCCTTCAATCAAGTGCTAGAACAACGGGTGCAGGAGCGCACCCAAGAACTCCAACAGGCCTACGACAAGTTGGAGCGGATGGATCGCGCTAAGTCCGATTTTATCGCTGTCACTTCTCATGAATTGCGGACCCCGCTGACCGTCATCAATTGTTACATACAAATGTTGCGTCCGCATCTGCACGATGTAGAGACACTGGCGCATATGGCGGAAGGGTTAGACAAAGGCGTTCAGCGGATGCACGAGGTTGTCAACAGTATGCTGGATGTCGCCAAGGTGGATCATGAGATTGTCTCGTTGTATTACGCCCCCACCGATTTGGCACACCTGCTGAATGTGCTCTCTGCTGGATTGCAAACCGTCTTGACGGAACGGCGCCTGACTCTCCAGATGCACCACCTGGCCGCCCTCCTGTCCATCCGCGCTGATGGAGATATGTTACACAAAGTATTCTATCATCTGCTGACCAATGCCATCAAGTACACACCGGACGGCGGCACGATCACCATCTCCGGGCAACATTGGCCGGCGGACGAAAGCCCCCTGGGCGTGGCGAGTGTGCAGATCACCATTGCCGATACCGGGATAGGCATTGATCCCGCCTATCACGAGTTGATCTTCACCAAATTCTACCGGCTGGGCGAAGTAGCCCTGCACTCCAGCAGCCGCACCAACTTCAAGGGCGGCGGGCCGGGCCTGGGACTGGCCATTGTGCGCGGGGTTGTGGAGGCGCACCGGGGCCAAGTGTGGGTTGAAAGCCCCGGCTGCGACGAAGAAACTTTACCGGGCAGCCAATTTCACGTGCTGCTGCCCGTTGAGCAACTCCCCGACACTGCTTCGTAAATCCTCCCGATTTATCCACCCAGCTTATCCTCAAGAGAGAGTGTCCACGTCTGGATGGCATTCCAATCCCGGTGGTCGGGCGTGTTTTTCGCCATCGCTCCGATGATGAACTTCAGGCAGGGCAAGAGGCGTTTGAACTCTGCCGCATTCGTCAGCACCGCGCCCGCGAAGCAGGCCGTGTCTACCGGCTTCACCTCCGGCGCGGCGGCCTGGCGCTCCTTACCCCCACAACGGGCGGAATATCTTCGGATTGTCGGGCAGATAGGCGAGGCGGAATGTCTGTCCCGCGCTTAGCCGGTCGTAGATTTTCTTCTCTACCGTGTGGCGGATTGGTCCGCCGCCGGGCAGTTCGTAGGCGACGTAGTACGAGGTGCTGTCAGAGTCGGAATGTTCAAAGCAGTCTACCAACACCACCGAGGTGGTGAGGCCTTCCTCGTCCAGGCGGCGGGCGTTGCGATAAGTGCCGAACAACAGCCACGCAAAAAACAGACACAGCGCGCCCAGCCCGCCCAGTAAAATGAGCGGCCAATAGGCCACTTTTCCCGGCGTGTACATGGCGCGGATTTTGACGATGCGCGGATCGCTGCGCGCGTACACGACCTCAATCTGGCTGCCATATTCCACGCGCTCATAGAAGCTCTCCGGCACACTGACTTCTCGCCGTACGTCCACGCGTTGGTCGTTGGCGACGGCGGTGAATGCAAACGTGACGTAATACGTCTCGCTGTCGTCGCTTTCGGAAATTCGCTGCGCGGCGACGACGGCGGTGGCGACGACGCCCTCATTTTGCAGCAGACGCATCTCGCGGATCAGGTATTGCTGCCAAAACCAGCCGCCGCCCACCAGCACCAGGCCGAGCAGCGCCATAGCTACGCCGCACCCCAACGCTGTGCCCGCCGGCCATATCGGCGCGGCGATGGGGTAATGCCACGCCGGGCGGATCGCGGCCGCCTGCGCCTGCATTTGATTGGCGATCCCTTGCACTCCCCCAGCGCGTTTGACCGCTTTCGTGATTTGATAGACGATCACGCCTGTGAACAACAGCCCGACGCCGCCGATGAACAGTAAGACCAGCCAGAACAGGATGGGTGCGCTCATTGTACTCTCCCTTGAAAATAGCCACAGAGCACACCGAGTTCACAGAGAAAACCCTTTGTGTCCTTCGTGTCCTTTGTGGTGAAAATTTTCATCCAACCGCTGGTGAACCGCCGGTTAATGATGAATTCCTCTGAAAATAGCCACAGAGAACACAGAGAACACAGAGAAAAAAGAAAATCTCTGCGACCTCTGCGTCTCTGCGGTGAAAATTTTCATCCAACCGTTGGTGAACCGCAGGTTAATGATGAATTCCCTTGAAAATACCCTCAACGGATTGAGCGGATTAAACGGAAAAACATCCGTTGAAATCCGTTGAATCCGTTGAGAAAATCTTTTTCATCCAACCGCTGATGAACCCCGGTTAATGCGGAATTCCCTTGAAAATAGTGACTTAGCACAAACTTAAGTTTGTTTCTTTGCTAGCAGGCAAACTAAAGTTTGTGTTACATTCAAATCTCCAAATCTGACATTAACAAATCTTAAATCAAGAGCCGACCATTGTAAACTCATCACGTTTCACGTTTTACCTTGACAACGTCACCCGGAACCCATGCGTCGCAAACGTCGCGTAAGGCAGACTCCAATCGCGGTAGGCGCAGCGAGCGGCGTGCTGCGCGTGGAGGAACGAGCCGCCGCGCACCACCCGCGGCGACTGGGCGTCCGTCGTCGCCGCCTCGCGGCCATCGTTTGGTTGATAGGGATAGCCAAACGGTTTGATGTTGGCCGGCCCGCCGATGGCTTGATAATGGAAGGCCGTGTTCCGGCGCGGCGACGGTTTGCCCCACAACGTCGCCGTCCACTCGAAGACATTGCCGGCCATATCCCACAGGCCGTAAGGGCTGCGCCCCTGCGGGTACGCGCCCACCGCCGTGGTCGTCCCGCGCTCGGCTTCGCCGCTGTTGCAGTGACTCGCCAACCATTGCTGGCCCCACGGATAGATGAAACCATCTGTCCCGCGCGCACCCTTCTCCCACTCGGCCTCGGTGGGCAGGCGATAGGGCTTGCCGGTGACTTCCGCCAGCCAGCGGCAGTAGGCGACCGCGTCGTGCCAACTCACCTCGACGACGGGATGCTCGGCTTTGCCAGGCGGCGGTTCCTGCGCGCGCCAGGTCGCGCGGTTGGGGACGGGGTGGCGGGTGTGCTGGATGAAGAAGGCATACTGCGCGTTAGTGACGGGCGCCTGGGCCAGATAGTAATCTGGCAAAAAGACGCGGTGCTGGGGGCGCTCATCCTGGCGGGCGGCGGCGTCCGTGAGCGGGTCGCTGCCCATCAGGAAGGCGCCGGCCGGAATCAAAATCAACTCCGGCTCAAACGGCTGCCGGGCGGGCGCGGCGGACGGCGTGGGCGTAGTGTGACCGCCTTCCGGCGCGGCGGCGGGGCGCGGCGCAACCGCGGCCGGCGCGGCAGACGACAGGTTGATGACCGCCGCCGTCCCCGCGCTCTCTGCCGGCAAAGGGAGCGGCAGCGCTTCCGGCGGCGGTTGCGTGCGCCGCGAGAGCGTGAGCAGGGAGGCGCTCGTCCACGCGGCGTGATCTACCAGAGTGGGATTCGCAGCGGCGTTGAGGACGGCCTGGCGCAGCGCGTCCTGCAATTCCACCGCCGTCTGGAAGCGCGCGTCGGCGCGGAAGGCCATGGCGCGCAGGATGACCGCTTCCACTTCCGGCGAAACCGCCGTGTTGAGCTGGCGCGGCTCGACCAGTTGCTCCGTCCCCGTCATTAGCTCCAGCGCGTCGGGCAGCGCGTGGCCGGTCAACAGCGCGTAGAGCGTCGCGCCGGCCGAGTAGAGGTCGCTGCGGGCGTCGGTGCGGCCCGCGCCGTACTGCTCCGGCGGCGCATACCCCGGTGTCACCGCGCGCGCGCCGACGGTGGTGGGTTGCGCGGGATCGTAGGCTTTCGCCAGCCCGAAGTCCACCAGGAACACCGTCCCCGCCGGCGTGAGCTTGATGTTGGCCGGTTTCACGTCGCGGTGGAGGATGGCCTGGCCGTGCAGGTAGATGAGCGCGTCCAGCACTTGCGCCATGCACGCCAGGGCTTCGGCCTCGCCCAGCGAGCCGTACTGCTTGACGATGGCTTCCAAATTTTCGCCGGGGACGTAATCCATCACCAGATATTGCCCCTGGCGCGGGATGAGGAAATAGTCAATGACGCGGGGGATGTGCGGGTGGCGCAGTTGATAGAGCAGTTGCGCTTCCTGGATGAACTGCTTCTGCGACCAGGACGTGGTTTCGAGGTTTTCTTTGATAGCAACCGGCGCGTTAAAGGTGTGATCCACGGCCCGATAGACCGCGCCCATGCCGCCTTTACCGAGCAGGGACTCGATCCGATAGCGGTTTTGTAAGAATGTGCCGATGGTCAACATACTGAGTATGATAAACCCGTTTCTTTAACAGCCGATAGTCAGCTTGTTAACATTTAGTTAAACCCATGGCGCGCTGCGCCATCCGCAGAAATTTTACCATTTTTCAATAGAAGGTTAACTTCTCCTTAAACGCCCCTTAATATACCGGAAGTACACTTTGGAATGAGTTTAACCCAAAACCAAATTTCAGTGGAGGAGGATGGGATATGAAACGGATCGGAATGATAATGTTGTTATGGGCGTTGGTGCTATCCAACGTCGGCGTTGGCTTTGCTGCGCCGGTCAACCCCGCGCCGACCACGGCGCCGGCAGCGCCGGCGGCTAATCCCGGCGACCGCGACGCGTATTTCCTGGCGCCGCGCTACGCCACGGATTCCGCCTCGGCGGGTACGGCGATAGCCACCGGCTACAAGACGGACGACGGCAACGTCGCCTGGCTGCCTGGCGATCCCGTCACCGGCAGCTTGACGACGATTGCCGAGACGTTGCGGGCCGATTATGGCTTCGCCATCGGCGCGGTGAGCACGGTGCAGTTCAGCCACGCGACCCCCGCGACCTTCGTAAGCCACAACGTCAGCCGCAACAACTATGCGGCGATTGCCAACGAAGAAATCTTCACCACTACGCCCGAAGTCCTCATCGGCGGCGGGCACCCCGGCTTCAACGGCGGCGATTACCGTTACGTCGGCGGCGCGCCCACCTGGGCCGCGCTCCACGCCGGAACGACGGACTACACACACGTCGTCACCCGCACCGCCAGTGTGGACGGCGGGGCGGCGCTGCTGGCGGCAGCAGCGGACGTGGATCTGAGCCAGGGCGACAAACTCATTGGCGTCTTCGGCGGGCCGGGCAACAACTTCGACTATCATCTGGTCGCGGATGCGCCTGGCGCGCCGGCCTTCACGCGCGGCAGCGTCGAGAACCCCACGCTCGCGCACGCGACCGAAGCAGCGCTGGACGTCCTCAGCCAGGACCCCGACGGTTTCTTCGTGATGTTTGAGCAGGGCGACATCGACTGGTCGAACCACGCCAACGACTTCGCCAGCATGGTCGGCGGCGTGTGGGACCTCGACGAAGCGGTCAAGGCGGCAGAGCAGTACGTCGCCGAATCACCCGCGATGGATTGGAGCAACACGCTCGTCATCGTCACCTCGGATCACTCCAACAGCTATATGCGCCTGCCCAAGACGTTGGGTAAAGGCGATTTGCCCCAACAGATGATGGCCGGCGGCCGCTGGATATATACGGATGGGTATGTGACCTACCACAGCGACAGTCACACCAACGAGTTGGTGACGCTGTGGGCGCACGGGCAAGCGGCTTACCTCTTCAATGACTACCTCGGCGACGCCCCCAGCACCGTGATGTATCCCGAAACCAAGATCGTGGACAATACGAACGTCTACGAGGTGATGCGCCGCGCAGTAGCCGAAGCGGGCGCGAAATACGTCATCCTCTTCATCGGCGACGGCATGAACATCAACCACGAAATCGCCGCCAGCCGCTACCTCTACGGCGCGGACTACGCGCTGACCTGGCACATGTGGGGACAACTCCCCAACGGCTGGGGCGGCTATTGCAGCACCTGGGACGTGACCACGTACAATCGCTTCGCCACGCTGCTGGGACAACCCCCGTACGATCCGGCGAACTTCGACCCCACAGTGGGCTACGATCCCATGACGGGCGGCGCTGCGCCCTATCCACTGGAACCGGACAACACCCTCGTCGAAACCGAGCGCAACGCCTACTTCCTCACGCCGCTGGGCAGCGGCTACGGCGCGCAGCCGGCGACGGACTCTGCTTCGGCGGGCACGGCGATGGCCACCGGCTACAAGACCGACGACGGCAACGTCGCCTGGCTGCCCGGCGATCCCGCCGGTGGCGCGCTGACGACCATCGCGGAGTGGGCGCGCAGCGAATACGGCTTCGCCATCGGCGCGGCCAGCACGGTGCAGTTCAGCCACGCCACCCCCGCGACCTTCATCAGCCACAACGTCAATCGCAACAACTACGCGGCGATTGCGAACGAAGAAATCTACACCACCACGCCCGAAGTCCTCATCGGCGGCGGGCACCCCGGCTTCAACGGCGGCGACTATCGCTACGTCGGCGGTATGGCGACCTGGGATGATCTGAACAACGGCGATTGGCCCTACAGCCACGTCGTCACCCGCACGGCGGATGTGGACGGCGGTACGGCGCTGCTGGATGCGGCGCTGGACGTTGATCTGAGCCAGGGCGACCGGCTCATCGGCGTCTTCGGCGGCGCGGGCAGCAACTTCGAGTACCACAACGTGATGTCCAGCACGGGCGCGGTCTCCATCACCCAGGGCAGCATCGAGAACCCGCTGCTCGCCGACGTGACCGAGGCGACCCTGAGCGTCCTCAACCAGGATGCGGATGGTTTCTTCGTGATGTTCGAGCAGGGCGACATCGACTGGGCGAACCACGAAAACAACTTCAAGACGATGATCGGCGGCGTCTGGGATCTGGACGAAGCCGTCAAGGCGGCGGAAGATTTTGTAGCCTCCGGCGCGAACGGCATCGACTGGAACAACACGCTCGTTATCGTCACTTCGGATCACTCCAACAGCTACATGCGCCTGCCCGAACCGCTCGGCCAGGGCGAGCTGCCGGAGCAAGTCTGGAATGACCGCGATAACGATGGGCGCGTAGACAACGGCGAGTGGGATTATCCCGGCGGCGAGGTCCGCTACGCCACCACCGGTCACACCAACGAACTGGTTTCGCTGAGGGCGCGCGGCGCGGGCGCGGACCTGTTCGCCGACTACACACAGGGCGCAGGCGGCACATTCGTCTACGGCGGCGACTATCTGGTGGACAACACCAGCATCTACGCGGTGATGCGTCGTGCGATGGCGGAGCAGGGCGTCGAGCACGTCATCCTCTTCATCGGCGACGGCATGAACCTCAACCACGAAATCGCCGCCAGTCGCTACCTCTACGGCGAAGACATGGGCCTCTCCTGGCACGGGTGGGAAGAGCTGGCAGACGATGCTTGGACTGGTTATGCCAGCACGTGGGATGTCACCACCTACAACCGTTACGCCCCCGTGATGGGTGCACCCCTCTTCGATGCCGAGAACCCGGAGAACAACGACCCCATGGTCGGCTACAACCCGCTCATCGGCGGCTTTGCCCCGCATCCCGCGCAGCCCGATCCCGTGTTGAGCCACGGACGCGCGCGCGATCTATACCTGATGCGGGCCGCCACGGATTCCGCTTCGGCGGGGACGGCGATAGCCACCGGCTACAAGACGGACGACGGCAACGTTGCCTGGCTGCCCGACGACCCCGTCACCGGCAGTTTGACAACCATCGCCGAATGGGCGCGCAGTGACCACGGCTTCGCCATCGGCGCGGTGAGCACGGTGCAGTTTAGCCACGCCACTCCCGCCACCTTCATGAGCCACAACGTCAGCCGCAACAACTACGCGGCGATTGCGAATGAGGAAATCTTCATCACCACGCCCGAAGTCCTCATCGGCGGCGGGCACCCCGGTTTCAACGGCGGTGACTATCGCTACGTCGGCGGCGCGGGGACGTGGACGGCGCTCAACGCCGGAACGACGGACTACAGTCACGTCGTCACCCGCACGGCGGGCGTCGATGGCGGTACGGCGCTGTTGAGCGCCGCGGCTGCCGTCAGCCTGACTAACGGCGACCGGCTCATCGGCGTCTTCGGCGGGATGGGCAGCAACTTCGAGTATCACACGGTTGCGGATGCGCCCGGCGCGCCTGTTGTGACGCGCGGCAGTATCGAGAACCCCACGCTCGCGCACGCGACCGAAGCCACGCTGGACGTCCTCAGCCAGGACCCCGACGGTTTCTTCGTGATGTTCGAGCAGGGCGACATCGACTGGGCGAACCACGCCAATGACTTCGCCAGCATGGTCGGCGGCGTCTGGGACCTCGACGCAGCAGTCAAGACGGCGGAACAGGTCGTCGCGGACTCGCCCACGATGGACTGGAGCAACACGCTCGTCATCGTCACCTCGGATCACTCCAACAGCTACCTGCGTCTCTGGGACTGGATGGGCGCGGGCGAACTGCCCCGGCAGATCAGCGCGGCGGGCACGGCCTACGGGAGCGGCTGGACCTATCCCGACGGCGAGGTCACGTACCAATCCGGCAGCCACACCAACGAACTGGTGACGCTGTGGGCGCGCGGCGCGGGCGCCGAACACTTCGCGGACTACGCGGGTGAGTGGTACGCCGATATCGCTGTGGTGGACAACACGCGCATCTACGCGGCGATGCACGCGGCGATTGAGCAGGGCGTGCAGCACGTCATCCTCTTCATCGGCGACGGCATGAACATCGAGCACGAGCGCGCCGCCAGCCGCTACCTCTACGGTGTGGATATGGGCCTCGCCTGGCACGATTGGGACAACCCGCTGGTCGGCGGGTGGGGCGGCTTCGCTTCAACGTGGGACGTCACCACCTACAACCGCTACTCCGGCGGGACGCCCGCCTACGATCCGGCGAACTTCAACCCGCTGTACGGCTACGATCCCGACCTGGGCGGCTACGCGGCGCATCCCTTGCAGCCGGCTTACGCCACGCTCACAGCGGCGCCCGCTTCGCTCTACGTGGAGATGGACGCCAACAGCGTGATGACCGAAACCCTCACCGTCACCAAGTCCGGCAGCGCGAACGTGAGCTGGATGGTCGCAGACGGTACGGCGGACTGGCTGACCGCCAGCCCAGACAGCGGCTTCATCGCCTACGACGGCGCCGTGCAGGTGAACGCAGTCTTCGATACGACCGGCGTGCAGCCGGGCTTCTACCGCACCACGCTGACCTTCGAGAACCCGCAGCTCGACCTCGCCGTGCCGGTGGTGTTGAAAGTGCGCGCGACGGGCGCAGCCCCGACCGCTAACGAAGCCATCGCGCTCAACTTGTTGGGCAGCTATCGCCCCAACCTCGAAGGCGCGAGCGAAATCGTCACCTACGATCCTGAAAACCAGTACCTCTACGTCACCAACGGCATCAGCCGGACGCTGGACGTGTTGAGCATCGCCAACATCGCCACCGTGCCGACGCCGACCCTGGTGACGTCGCTTGACCTCTCGGCTTACGGCGCGGGCGTGACCAGCGTGGCCTACAGCAACGGGATGATCGCCGCTGCCGTTCCCGCCGATCCCAAGACCGACAACGGTGTGGTCGTCCTCATCGCGGATGGAACGATGGTCTCCGTCACCGTCGGCGCGCTGCCCGATATGCTCATCTTCACGCCCGACGGCAGCAAGCTGCTCGTTGCCAACGAAGGCGAGCCGAACGACGCCTACGACGTGGACCCCGAAGGCTCCATCAGCGTGATCGACGTGACTGGCGATATCTCCGGCACCACACAGGCCGACGTGACGCAACTCGACTTCACCGCCTTCAACGCGCCCGCCGTCATCGATCCGCGCATCCGCATCTACGGCCCGAACGCAACCGTCGCGCAAGACCTGGAGCCGGAGTACATCGCCGTCTCCGGCAACTCGATGCGGGCCTGGGTGACGTTGCAAGAAAACAACGCCCTCGCCGTTGTCGATCTGACGATGACGCCCACCATTACCTCTCTGGTGGCCCTGGGAACGAAGGACTGGAGCGCGCTGACCCTCGACGCCAGCGACCGGGACGACGGCATCAACCTGACCAACTGGGAAGTCCAGGGTTTTTACCAACCTGACGCCATCGCCGCGTACAATGTGGGCGGCGTCTGCTACCTGGTGACGGCCAACGAAGGCGACGCGCGCGACTACGAGGGCTTCAGCGAAGAGGCCCGCATCAAGGACCTCGACCTCGACCCGGCGCTCTATCCGGCGGCCTATGCCGACGCGCTCCAGGCCAACGCAACGCTGGGCCGCCTCAAGACGACGACCGCCGTCGCGGAGGGCGATAACACCCTCTACACCCTGGGCGGGCGCTCCTTCTCCATCTGGAACGGCACGACGGGCGCGCTGGTCTACGACAGCGGCGCGGACTTCGAGCAGATCACGGCGGCGCAGGTTCCCGACCTGTTCAACGCTGACAGCGGCGACCCAGAAGAGATGGATACCCGCAGCGACGACAAAGGCCCTGAAGCCGAATCGGTGGCGCTGGGTGTCATCGACGGGCGCACCTACGCCTTCATCGGCCTGGAGCGCAGCGCGGGCGGCGTGATGGTCTACGACGTCACCAACCCGCAAGCGCCGGCCTTCGTGCGCTACGTTCCGGGCGCGGCGGGCGACATCAGCCCCGAAGGATTGGCGTTCATCCCTGCCGCGCAGAGTCCGACCGGAAACGCGCTGCTGGTCATCGCGCACGAAATCACCGGCTCGACGACAGTGTACGAGATTCCGGGCAGCGGGACGCCGGAGACCGGCGGGACGATTTACTTGCCGCTGGTGCTGCGACAGAGTCAATAACCCCGGTTTTAGGTAGAACGCACTTAGAAGGAATCAAGTGTGTTCCACCCGCTAACCCCAAAAGGGCCACTCTTATCCAAGAGTGGCCCTTGCATTTTGGTGTGTGGGGGATTTAACCAGACGTTAACAAATTTTATGTCATCTGTTAATCTTCTTCCCTTATCATACAACTGTGTGGTGCATCTCAAACGCACGCTACGCACGCTCAGGCCGTTGGCAAGGAGGAAGTTGTCCAGATGAAAAAGAACGCGCGCGTATATGGCTGGTTGTTGGCGCTATGCCTGGCCGGATGGGCCTTACTCACTTTTCCACACCTTGTCGCTGCCGATTCCCCCATCCAGGACGTTCCCGTCCCCATCAGCCGGTGGATGGTGTTGAACCCGGAGACGAACAAGCTGTACATGGATTCTTACGCCGGCGGCAGTTTTTTGACAGTGTTGAACGGCGCGACCTATGCGACGAAAACCCTGAGCTATCCCGGCGGCTGGTACGTGGACGCCGCCGTTGACGCCATTCACAATCGCATCTACCTCTTGCCTGGCAGTTATCTCAGCGATGATCCCATCCTGGTGGTGAACGGGGCGACGGATACCTGGACGACCAGCTTGCCGGTTCCCACCGGCACATCGCGCCGCGAGAACCAGGCGTTGGCGATGGATGCCCAGGGGCGGCAGGTATATTTTGCGGAGGAGACGACCAGCAGCCACGTCCTGGTTCACCAGATTGATGCTGTGAGCCGCGCGAGCGTCGGCTCAATGGATGTGACCACCGGCAGCGTCGTTGACCTGGCCTATAATCCCGCGAACGGCATGGTCTACTTGTTGACGTCCCACTTTGTAAGCGGGTCATGGGATCACAACACTGTGTGGGCGCTGGATATGGCGGAAGACGCTGTCCTGCGCAGTGAAGCCATTGATGTCCAGTACGCCAAGCTGGTGGTTAACGAGACCACCAGCGACGTGTACGTGGGGACAACGGCGTTGGATGGCGACCGGCACACCGTCCTCACCCGCTCGATGCCCGCCCAGGCGCGCGTGGTCAACCCATACACCAACAAGGTGTATTGCTTCAACAATGGCGGTACGCTCTATGAGGTAGACGGGACGCAGTTTACCAGTACGGCCTTGCGCGATTTCGCTAACATTGACCCCACGTACCAGGGCGATGCAATCGCCATCAACCCGGCCTTGAACAAGCTCTATCTCTTCAGCGACCAGTATGGGTCTTCCTATATGTATGACCCGACGCGCGATTTGCGCCAGACGTTGTCAGAGGGGATGACGCGCTGGGCGCTGGTCAACCCGCACAACCACCGGCTGTACCTCGCGCCCTCGCGCACGCAGGTGAGCATCTACGGCGGCGCGCCGACGCTCAACGTCAGTCGCGTGACGCTGACCTTCGTGGCCGTGCAGGATGGCGCCGACCCGCCCACGCAGGGCTTCATCGTCCGCATGAACAGCGGCGACCGGGGCAACCTGCGCTACACGGTCGTCAGCGACGCGCCATGGCTCGCGGCCAACAAAAGCGGGCGCTTTTTGGAATGGTACCCCATCTCCACCACGCTGGAAGCGCAAGTGACGGCGCAAGTGGACATCAGCGGCCTGGCCTCTGGCGACTACACCGGCCGCCTCACCGTCGCCAGCGAGGGCGCCAACAGCAGCCCGCGCACCGTCACCGTCAATCTCGTCGTAGGCGACGGCGCGGCCCCGTTGATGCAAGTGGACGCCGGCAATCCCGCCCGCTTCGAGGCGATGGCCGGCGGACCCGCGCCCGCGCCGCACGTCGTCAATATCCGCAACCTCGGCGCGGGCAGCCTGACGTACACCGTCGCCGAAGAGTGCCCCTGGCTGGACGTGGTCGGCGCCAACCCCAGCAGCGTGAGCGCGAGCGCGCTCCAATCCGTGACGCTGGCCCTCAACAACGCGTACGCCGGGCTGGCGCCGGGCGTCTACACCACGACGGTCACGGTGACGAGCGATAGCCTGGGCAGCCCGCAAACCGCTAACGTTGAATTACTCATCTACCCGCGCGCGCGTCTCGCGCTCAGCACGCGCACCATGCCCTTCAACGCCTTCACCGAAACCGGCGCTCCGGCCATGCAACACCTGTTCGTCAAAAACGATGGCGGCGGCGTGGTGGATTGGACGGCGACGCCATCCGGGGCGTGGTTGCGCACGTCCGGCGCGTTGAGCGGGCGCGCGCCCGGCGCGTTCCAGGTGGGCGCGGACATCGCCGGGTTGGACCTGGGGCTGCATGACGCGCACATCACCGTGGCCGCCGGCGCCGGCGTCGAGGATAGCCCGCAGACGGTGGATGTGACTTTGAACGTGGACACCGCCCGGCGCATGGCGTTGAGCAAACTGCGGTTGGATGATTTCGCTTTCGTGGAAGGAACGACGCCCGACGCGCAGAGCTTCGAGATTTACAACGCGGGCGCGGGCGGCGCGTTCGAGTGGGAGGCCGAGACGGACGCAGCCTGGCTCACATTGGGAACCACATCAGGTACGGCGGATGAAAACGGTACGACGGTCCAGGTTAACGTGAATCCGGCGCAATTGAGCGTGGGCGAACATTACGCAACCATCACCGTACGCGGCGACCGCGTCAACGGCGCGGTGCAGACGCTCCGCGTGGCGGCCTTCGTCGCCAGCGCGAGCGCGCCCAACTGTCTACCCGGCGCTCACGTGGATGTGGTGAAGACGAGCCTCGCCAGTATCGAGGTAGACATCGCCAGCGTGGACGCTTTCCACGGCGCGGCCTGCGACGTGACGGCGGATGTCAAACTGCGCTTCTATGGCTTGAGCGGCTTCAACCGCAACTACCATATCCAGGGCAGCATCAGCGACGCCAACGCCCTGCTACTGCCCATCGCCGACACGCTCGATCTGACCCTGGCCAAAGTCGGGCTGAGTCTGAGCAACGTCCAGATCGGCAACGACGCGCTGACAGCGCAGGGACAGTGGGATTTTGGCCCGCTGTTGGGGCAGACGCGCAGCGCGGGCCAGGTGCGTATCGGACGCGATGGAATTTCGTTCGATGGCGCAGCAACTTTCCCTATCAACCAGTCGTGGAGCTTCGAGGGCTTCAGCTTCAGCGCGGATCAGGGCCGGGTGCGCGCGGCGCAGTCGTTCAACGAACTGACGCTGGAAGTGGACGGCGAACTGACCATCAAGATTTTCGGTTCCCGCGACGTCAAAGTAGATGTGACGCTGGAGGTCAGCCGCTACGGCAAGGTGCGCGTCAAAGGCAGCCTCGGCGAAATTCCGCTGCCGAACTTCGACTTTGCACTGGCCGGATTCACCGTCCAGACGAAAGACGTGCGCTTTATTGATGGCAAGGTGGAAATTGCACGGGCCGAGATCAAAACGCCCGGCAACTGGGGCGGGCTGGGCACGGACATTTACGCCATCACCATTGACGGCAACGGCAAGGTGAGCGTGGGCGGCGGCAAACTCCGCCTGCCCGCCTTGAAAGCCGGCGGCCTCAATTTGATGAGCCTGGAAGGCGTGTTGCGCGAAGTCACCGGCGGGTACGGCACCAACGGTCTGCTCCAACCGACCGCCGACGGCTACGAAATCACAGCGAGCGGCGAGTTCGGCGTGCCGGGGATGGGCAGCAGCGGCGCGTGCGCGATCAACGTTGAGGTGACGATCTACGTCAACGAGCGCGGCATGAACGTGCTGGAACTGGCGCCGCTCGAAACGCCCACCCCACTGGGCGCCAACGCGGTGGACGGCATCGCGCTGCGCGAAGCGACGTTGGGCCTCCACTGTCTGCCGGGCGTGCCACTGGGCAATACCGGTTTCTTCATCACCGGCGTGGAGGGAATCATCACGTTGCACGATCGCGTCGAATCGGTCAGCGTCAAGATGTGGATCGAGCACGGTACGCGCATAGGAAGTGCGTCGCTCGTCAGTATGGATCCCCGGTTGACACTGTATTTCTCCCCGTTTGCGATAGATTTCAATGCCGGGCTGCGCCTGGTGGGGGTGAAAGTTGCCGAGACGGGCGTGCATATAGACAAGAACAACTTCAGCACCTACATTTCCTACGATTTCCTCATCGTCCACGGCTACACCTCGTTCGCAGCCGGGACGCGCAACGGCAAAGCGTACATCGCCGGTTCCGGCAAAACGAGCATTGGTCTCACCAAAGGCTGTATTCTGAAGAAGTGTGCATTGGGAATCTGTGTCAAAATCCCGCCGATGAATCTCAATTTAGGCAGTGTCGGCATTGACTTCGGCACGTTCAAGAACAACCGGTTCGGAGTCAAGGGCACGATCAACGTGCTCGGTCTGTGGCGGGGCGGCGCGTTTGTCGGCTTCGACGGCACGATCAAGTTTGGCAGTCTGAAAGATTACCAACTCGTCGGCAGCGGAATGGTGCGCCAGGCGCGGACAGCTTATGCACAGCTCGCGCAGGGGATCGCGCCGCAGCAGGCGTTCAATCCCGACATCAGCTTCGCGCCCAACGGCGACGCGCTGGTGCGGGTGTCCATCCCTGAATTGAGCGCCGAGAACGCTTCTCCAACGCGCCAACTCGCGGCGCCCGCCCTGTTCCCCACCGACGCCATCTCCACCGTCAGTATCATGCGTAGCGACGTGATCTTCGCCCTGGCGCAGCCGCCGGACGGCGACATGGCCTTCACCATCGTGTCCCCCAGCGGGATGGAGTACACCCCCGACACCTTGCTTTCCAATATGGAATACGTGCAGACGGTGGACGGCGAGGAGAGCCAGAGTATGTACTTCGTCCGCTCGGCCTTTACCGGCGACTGGCAAGTGCGCATCAGCGGCGATACGGACACGACCGACTTTACGCTCGCCGTCATCGGCAACACGCCGCCGCCGATGACGATGGCGGCGGTGCAGGCCACGGGGCCGACCACAGCGACGGTCGCCTGGGTCGCGCAGGTGGCCCCCATCAGCGACGTCACGCCGACGGCCAGCCTCTACGCGCACAGCGGCCCGCTCACCCGCACGGTGACGTACACCGACAGCGCGGGCGTCCGCGTCACCGAGACGGAGGAAGTTTTCGAGGGCATCCTGGTGGCCGAGGGGTTGACGACAACCAACGGCCTGGATACCTACGCGCAGACGTTTGCCCTGGACATGCTGCCCAGCGGCGTCTACGCTCTGTGGATCGAGGCCGACGACGGCGAAAGTGCGCGCGCGCGGCGCTATATCCTCAGCGGGGTGACGACCGGCCCGGTGCTGACGCTCACCGTGGATCACAGCGCAACGTTCCCGGCCGGCTATGCAGCGCAAGGCGCGCACGGGGTCACGGCGCCAAATTGGACCGCCGCGCTCACGCCGACGCTGGAGAGCATCCAGAGCGGCGACATGCGCATTTCCTGGCGGGCCGACGCCCATCCCGACGCGCTGACTTACACGCTGCACGTGGCAACGCCGGGCGCGCTCACGCCGACGCTCCAGACGACACGCCTCATCACTGTCAGCGATGCCATCTATGGAAGCGTGGAGTCGGCGCGGGTGGACAATATCCTGCCGGGGCAGCCCTATATCTTCACGCTGGCGGCGCACAACCAGCAGGACGGGCGCGTGGCGTGGTCGCAGGCGGTCACATTCCTGACACCGCAGCCGGATTTCATCATCATGCCAACTACGCCCATTACCGTGGCCGCCGGGCACACGACGCCGCTGACGCTCGCGCTGCTCATCCCCGACGACCTGCCCTTCCCGCTGACGCTCGCGCCGGGCTATAGCGCTGCGCCGGATGGGTTCACGCTCGACTTCACGCCCGGCATCATCACCACGACGGGGACGGTGGAGGCGGTCGTGCACTTGAGCGCCGTGCCGCAGATGGTCACCGGGACGTATGCCATGCCCGTCATCGCCCAGAGCGGCGCGTTGGTGCGCGGCGTGGTGCTGGAGGTGACGGTGGTGGAGGCGGCCTATCCGGTTTATCTGCCGCTGGTGATGCGGTGAGCGGGGACGTGATGTTGCTTCTGTAAAATCATCAAATCTTAAGGATCAATCACAAATGAAAACCAGAAAATCTTTCAGTAGACTTGTTTTGGGTTTAACTCTGGCATACATCTGCCTGGCGGCTCCGCAGTTTGTAGCCGCGCAGGTGAGCGGCCCGCAGACGCCGGCGGACATCGTGATCAGCAACACGGTGGTGATGCGCGACATCGAACCCATCGGCGCGAACCTGACGAAGCTGACCGGCGGGACGAACTTCGCCACCAATAACTTCATCCGTGGCTCCGGGATGGAACCGGCAGTCATCCGCTTTTTGATACGTGTGGAGCGCGCCGGCCCCGGCTGGATCGAGTGGGATCAGAGTAACGGAGGCGTCCACATGTGGGATGTGAACCGCACCGGCTTCGGCGATGGCGCGGACGTGCGGCTGTATCGCATCGTGGACGCCGAGGGGCAGCCGCTCTCCTACGGCGGCGGGACGACGCTGGAGGACGTGACCGGCGCCGACCACGTCATCTTCCTGGGCGCGACCACCGTGCCCGACGGCGGCTGGGTGGCGGAAGGCTCCGACGGCGCGGTCAACCGCGTGCACCTCAGCGACGACGCCATCCCACTGGCGTATGGCGACCACGCAATCATCACCATCATCAAGACGCAGATCACCGCTGATGACGTACACCCCCGTTTGCTGGAATGGTTTGATGCAAACAATGGCATTTTGACCGTCCCCGCAGGCGTGACAGCGACGCTGACGCCGCATCCAGGCACACTTCCGCCGGAATTTACCGACGCGGGCGATACGTGTCTGGAATTAACTATCACGCCGGAGAAAGGGTGGGGTTTCTTTGGTCAATACCTGTTCCACGCTTATGATGATGGCGAGGGGCAATGGTACAGCCAACTTGAACCGGGCGCGCCTTACCGCGCTTCGGTCTGGCTGCGGCAGGAGGGATTGGCAAGCAGCGCGGTGCGTTTCGTGGGAACCGGCTCGTACTACGATCTGATCAGCCAGAGCACGCCCTGGACGATCACAGGCGAGTGGCGGCAGTACACCTTTGACTTCACCGGCCCGCCCTATCTAGACCCCGCAGCTTCTCACGGCGGCTTTGGTCTGGAAATTGAAGAACCGGGCACGGTCTGGGTGGACAACTTTGTGGTGTATCGCAATGACGCGGAACACGGCTTTGCGCCCTTCACGCCCCATCATTTGTCGCTGGATGAAATGATGGCCGCTATGCCGGAAACCGGCCCCAAGCCCGCGATTCGTTTTTATGACCTGTCGTATTTCGCATTTTCAACGATGGAGCGCTTGTTGTCAGACTATACCAACAGTGAGATTGACTTCATTTACAACATTCAGGCCGGCGATCAAATGCCTATGCCGCATTTGCTAAACTGGGCGCTGGCGACCGGGCCAAATCCCGAGGAACGGGTTGTGCCCTATTTCACGCTGCCGGAAGAGTACACCGAGGTGGAATGGATACAACTGGCCGAATACCTGGGCGTCCCCTACGATCCGGCGCAGGACACACCGCAAAGTAAGCCCTGGGCCTACCTGCGTTACCAACAACGGGGAACCGGCGCGCCGTGGACGGATGAGTTCCGCGAGATCGTGCTGGAATTCGGCAACGAGACCTGGCACGCGGGCGTTTTCGCCGGCTGGGACGGCTTTGGGCGGCCCGGTTGGGTTCATGCCGGCGGGGAGGAGTACGGACTGTTCGCACGCTATTACTTTGTCGAAAACGTGATGGCGCAGCCGTGGTGGACGGCATACAACCTCGGCGACAAGCTCCGCTTTGCGCTCAACGCCAATTATGGCGCGGCTGTGTGGGACTACGGTGAGTTGGCCGTGCAGCAAGTGCCCACGACGAGCATGTATTTGGGCCACGCCAACTATGTTGGCCCCACCTGGGAAACGGGCGATGTCCCCTTCCAATCCTTTGATGATCACGGGATGCAGGAGACATTGGTGGGCGCGTACACCGGCATGTATGACTTGATCGATCAGGTGGCCGATACGCGTGATCAACTGATGGCCGCCGGCCTGGCCGACTATCGCCCCATAGCTTATGAAGGGGGGCCCAGTGGCTACTATCTGCCGGGGAGTGGGGCCACGGTGACGCAGACGGCTATTTCGGAGCTTTATGGGAAGTCATTGGGCATGGGCGTGGCGGCTCTGGACGCCTGGCTGTATTCCAGTCTCAATGGCTATGGATATCAGGACATGTGGGCGTTTAGCGGCGGCAGTTATTGGACTTCGCACACGCTGCCGCGCGCGGGCGGCTTCCGGCGGCACAGCGGCTGGCTGGCCTTGATGCTGCGCAACCGTTACGCGTCCGGCGCGGCCATGCTGGAAACGACGTTCACCAGCGTCCCCGGCTACACGCGCGAAGGCGAGGACATTCCGTTGATGTCGGCCTACACGATTCAGGACGAGGGCAAATTATCTGTCTTCCTGCTTTCGCGCAAACTGGGCGGCGTCCACGACGGGGCGGACTTCGGCGAAGGCGCGACGCCGGTCACGCTGCACCTGCCTATCACCCAATGCGCGTCGCTGACGCGCTACGCGCTCACCGCGCCGGATGGCTCACCCGCCGACCCACGTGTCAATAATACGGTGACGGAAAACATCGTCATCTCCTCCGTCGCGCTTGACCCGGCGGACTGCGCCGACGGCATACTGGCCGTCGGCCCGGACACCGGCGGCGTGACCGGCGGGATGCCGGAGGGCACAGTGTATCTGTACGTGTTCGATCAGAGTGTCGCCGCAGAGGCATACACACTCACCGTCGCTACCGTGGGGCAGGGCTGGGTGCAAGCCGATCCGCCGGGGGGCAGCATCAGCATCCTCGTGCCCATCCGTTACGCGCCAGGGACGGTGGTCACGCTCACGGCAGAACCGGCGGCCGGCTGGACGTTCAGGGGATGGTCGGGCAGTCTAACGGGCCGCGCCAA
Source organism: Chloroflexota bacterium (assembly GCA_029555965.1). GTDB lineage: Bacteria > Chloroflexota > Anaerolineae > B4-G1 > SLSP01 > JAKQHY01. The sequence continues at coordinate 36,659 of JAKQHY010000104.1, forward strand.
TCCCGCGCAGATCACTATGAACGCCGACCGCACCATCACCGCGACGTTTATGGCGCAGTATCGGCTTTATCTGCCGTTGGTGTTGCGTTAAGATGGACATACCGATGAACCGGAGCTATTCGTATGATGAAAACCTCAGCTAAAATCGCGCTCTACGCTCTCGTCCTGGGGACGGCGCTGTTGCTGGGAGGTATTGCCTTCCAGATGGTCGTCGGCATCTCGCTGATGTCTGTGACCGACACAAGCGCCGAGGTGTTCGGCTATACGCTCATGTCGCGCGGCTCTATCCTGTTGATTGTGGCCTACACCCTGGTTTTCTTGTCGGGGATCGCGTTCTGGCGACTCGGCCCGTACCGGCTGCGCGAGGATCGCTGGTTCCGCGTGGCGTTTCTCTGTTTCTACATCTGGGTTCCCGTGGACATCTACACGATCGTGCTGGACATTCGCTTTGCCGTCCGCTTCGATCCGCACGCGCCGCTCACGGAGGAGCTGAAAGCCCTGTTCATGGCGCGCCAGGAGACGCTCGGCCCTATCCCGCTGCTGATCCTGTTGGCTTATCTGGTCGCTATCGGCATGGCGATTTTCCGCCCGCAACTCGGAAAGCGCGCACTTGAACGGTAGAGTCAAACATCCCACGTGAAAGGAAGGATAGATGGAGACCTTGAACTTTCCCTGGTACACGATTGTGATGGCCGGCGCGGGAGTCTTTTTGTGCGTCGGCGGCATCCTTAGCGCCATCGCCAGGGCCTGGTGGCTGCTGCGCGCGCAGAAAACGGTAGGCGTGGTCTTCGATCACAAAGCGTATTCAACCCATAAGAATGCCTCGCCCCGCTACCACCTCATGCTCAAATATCAGACTGCATCCGGCGAAACGTATACCCTGACCGATCAGGTGAGTTGGGGCGAACCTCACTACGCAAACGGCACGGAAATGCCCGTCGTCTACCATCCCCGTAAGCCGGAAGATGCCGAGGTCGCCGACTTTCTCAACCTGTGGGCGCTGCCTTTCGGGATGGAGTTTGGCGGGATGATGTTGCTGGCGATGGCGGCGTTGTACGCCTTTGTCTTTTGATCGTTGGTGGCTGCAAAAAGATTCGATAGGCACCTGGAACTCATCACACAAACGCCCACGAGCAAAGCGCGCACCACGCTGATCTTGTTCGTCCGGCTGACCAAATGGCCAATTGCATGGATGTGTAATATAAGAACTCTTGGTTCGCTCATTTTTTAAGCGGTTTTCAGAATTGCTAAAACAGGTTTTTGCGCTCCATATATGCGCATTACATGGTGACGGATGGCCTTTTTGCCTCTAGCCTGATCCCGCCGCTGGTATGTCCACCGTTTTCAACGGCGCGGCGCGCTGGATTGAGGCGCAGGTAAAGCCGCACGCGGACGCCGTCTACATCACCTTGCCGCGCCAGCCGATCAAGGTCACGCCGTATGCCTGGGGCTTGCGCCTGGGGCCAGTAGTCAGCGGCAACCAGACCGGATACACGGCGACGCAGTTTGAGGTCCACTTGCGCGCTGGGGATGACACAGTAGAGTTCTCATACCGCCTCGTCGCCAAGCGATTGCAATTGAGGATACGCGCCTAGCGCCGGTGCAGACTGTGAATCAGGCCGCGCCCGCCGGAGATTTGCTATGATGCGCCGGACGCTGCTGTGAGCGTGTGTGGCGCTCCTGCTGGCGACCAGTGTGGCGTGGGCCGGCGGCACGGCATTGGGTGTTGGGCGGCGGGACGGTTACTTCGGGCGCGTATCTGCTGCGCGCGACGGTGGGGCAGTCGGCGACCGGGCCGGTGGGCAACCTCGCCCCGAATAGTGGCCTATGCGTCGGCTTCTGGTGTGGCGTGGGGCAAGTGGTACACGGCGGCGGTCTATTTGCCGCTGGCTCTCAAATAGAAGTGAGTGCTATGCGGCGCAAAGGATGGTTAATCGTTGAGATGGTGCTGTGGGTTGTCCTATGTACCGCGTGCGGCGCAAAAGCGGACTACGACATCCGGGGAACGTGCGACTACACGAGGGTGTTGGAAGACAGCAGCACCTATGACATCGGAACCATTACGTTCAGCGGGGAATCGGGCAAGGGGACGTATTTGCAGGTGAACATCTACACAGTAGAGTATGAAGGCGAGTTCACCGTCAAAGGCGCCGAGAGCAAGCTGACGGGCAACGAAACGTGGCAAGGGACGCTCGCCAACGCGGACGAGATGAGCGGCGCCTGGGCGCATCAAGGCGAAGCGCGCGGCACGTGGACGGTGGTGAGGGAAAATCCATAAGTAGTCGGGCAGGTATAGGGAAAAGGTCATTAAAGATGAAGATCTTAGCTTGTATTGGCAGCAACCGCAAAAAGGGCAACACCGCTCGCATCGTACAGATGATTGAGGCGCGGATGCAGACATTCGCGGCGCAGCACGCCACGCCGCTGGAATTCGAGACGCTCTATCTGGGCGATATGGACCTCCGCCCGTGCCGGGGTTGTCGCGTGTGCTTCGATCAGGGGGAAGATAAGTGCCCGCTCAAAGACGATATCCCGCTCATCCGCGCTAAAATGGATGCCGCCGACGGTCTCCTCCTCGCCAGCCCGGTCTATGTGGATGATGTGAGCGGGTTGGTCAAGAACTGGATGGACCGGCTGGCCTACCTGTGCCATCGCCCGGCGATGGGCGGCAAGTGTGCCTATCCGCTAGCCACAGTCGGCGACAGTTCCCCCAGCCATACCCTGCGCACGCTGAACGCGGCGCTGCTCACCTGGGGCTATCATCTGGTGGGACAGACGGGGCTTAAAATGGGCGCACTGGCCTCGGCCGACGAACTGCCGCGCTATCAACCGGCGGCGGACAAGGTGGCCGAGAAGCTATTTAACGCCGTTGCCCAACAGAAAGCCCAGAATCCCGCGTTTGTCTCCCTGCTCGCCTTCAAGGTGCAGCAGTTGGCCTGGCAACGCGAGCCGCCAGGATCGTATGATCGTACCTGGTGGCAGGCGCAGGGCTGGCTGGAGCCGGCCTGTACGTTCTACTTTCCGCCGCGCGCCAATCGCGTAAAGGTGGCCCTGGCGCGGCTGGCCGGCGCGGCGGCGGCGCGAGTGTTGACGTAAAAAAGTGGAGGACATTGATGAAACCCCAAACGGCCTTGATTACCGGCGCTTCCAGCGGCATCGGCCTGGAACTGGCGACGTTGTTTGCCCAAGATGGCATCAACCTGGTGCTTGTGGCCCGCAATCGGGAGCGGTTGGAGGCGCTGGCGGCCGACCTGCAAAGCAAATTCGGCGTGACGGTGACGGTGATCGCCCAGGATTTGGCGCAGCCCGCCGCGCCGGAAGCCATTGTCTGGGAACTCCAAAGCCAGCGGATGGCCGTAGATTTCCTGGTGAACAATGCCGGCACGCAGGTCTACGGGCCGATCCAGGATACCGACGTGACCCGGCAGTTGGCCCTCATCCAGGTCAATCTGACCGCGCTGACCCACCTGACGCTGTTGTTGCTCCCGGAGATGCTCAAACGCGGGAGCGGGCGCGTCCTTAACGTGGCCTCGACCGGCGGTTTTGCCCCGGCGCCTCTCAACGCCATTTACTGCGCGACGAAAGCCTACGTCCTCAATTTCTCGGAGGCCATCGCCAGGGACCTGGAACACACCGGTGTCTCGGTGACGTGCCTCTGCCCCGGGCCTACCCGGACCGACTTTGCGCGTCGCGCCGACATTGAGGACATCCGCCTGTTCCGGCTGTCTTCGATGGATGCGCGCCGGGTGGCCCAGGCCGGCTATGCCGGTATGATGCAGGGGAAAACAACCATTGTGCCGGGGCTGTTCAATAAGCTGATGGCGCTCTCCATCCGCTTCACGCCCCGGCGCTTGGTGACGCGCCTGGGGAAATATCTGATGGCGCGCGCCGGATAGCTGGCTATGCCGACTTATTGGGATCGGTTTGCGCGAACCTATACCAACATCGGCGAAGCGGAATTCTGGCTCAAGCATCATCTGCGCATCACAGAAAGGTTTTGCGGACGGGTGCTTGAAGTCTGTTGCGGCGGGGGACGATTGGTATTGGAATTGCTCAAAGTGGGGATGGATGCCTACGGCATAGACTTGTCGCCGCAGATGACGGCGCAGGCCCAAGCGACTCTGGCCCAGGCCGGCTGGGATCCGGCGCGCATCGTCAGGGCGGATGTCACGCGCTTGCCTTTCCCCGACGCTGCCTTTGACGCCGTGAACCTCCTCCTCAGCCTGCCCATCCTCCTGGGCGCCATGGCGCTGACGCGGCAAGCTGATAGGATTTGGGCGCGGGGCTGCTCTTTCAGGCCCGCGCGCTCTTCGTCGGATTGATCCTCGTTTTGCTCTTGCGGCCACTCCTGACGCCGGCGCCCTTTGTCCTGGCCGATGTGATCGTGATTGTGGGCATGACTTTGACTGCGCGAAAACCGGGTGGTGGGGTTGTTACGTCTGGGCATCTTGACCCTATTGACCCTGCCCCTGTATTACCTGCTCTTCTTGGGACTTTACAGCGCGCTTAGGCAAACGAACGAAGCCTACGCAACGTTGGCCGTCCTCCTGGGCTGCGTAGGGCTGACGCTCGTGCTGGCGACGCCGTCGGCGCTGTCGTTTGTGGCGCTCAGCGATCGCTTTGCTGCCGCGACCACGGCGTCGCAACAGGCGCACTTCCTGGCTGCTGGCGAAGCGATGCTGGCGTCGGACTTGTGGCATGGGTCAGGGGCCAGGAGCGGGGGGGCTGCTCTTGCAGAGCGCCTGGATATTGGCGTCGGTGGTGATGTTGGGGAATCGCAACTTTGGCCGGTTCACCACCTACACCAGCCTCGTGGCGCACGGGGTGGATTTGGCGCGCATCCTATTGGGATTCTTTTTCTCCACGCTGGACCTCCCCTTGATGGCGATTGCCGGGCCGCTCTACCTGGTGTGGTTTTCCCGCTGCTGGCGCGCGACCTGTTCCGCTTGAGTAATGACTCCGCACAGGAATAGAAAATGTAAATAACACTTGACATCGTGTATGGTTTAGTATACAATAAGTACGTTGTATTTTACTAATTGTAATCTATATCATACAAAGCGAGGCAGTTATGTCCTATCACGAAAAACGAGCTATCGTCAATATGCTCAGTTCGATCTCGATCACAGTCGGGTATTCAGTCTATCTGTATTTCCGTTACCTGGCCGGCGGCGGGGAATTTGCCAACGATCCACGTTTCTGGGCGAATGCCTTCCTCATTTTCATCCCAATTTCGATTGCGGCTAACATTCTCAGCAGTGTCTTCTTCACCCTCCACTACCGCATCACGACCCACGACCAGGAGCCGGCGATCACCGACGAACGCGACAAGCTCATCGAACTCAAAGGCAACCGCAATGCGCTGTACGTCTTTTCGCTGGGCGTGATGCTGGCCATGGTCACGTCGGCGCTGGGAATGCCGATTTCGGCCATGTTCATCACCATCATCTACTCCGGCTTGCTTTCCGCGGTGGTGGACGAGTTGACCCAGTTCGTGCTTTATCGCCGGGGGTTTTGACATGAGCCACTGCCCTATCGCCAACTCCATCCGCAAATTTCGCTTCAATGCAGGCGAAATGACCCAGGACGAACTGGCCAAACGGGTCGGCGTCACCCGCCAGACCATCATCGCCATCGAAAGCGCCAAGTACTCCCCCTCGCTCGAACTGGCCTTCCGCATCGCCCGCGTCTTCAACACCACCGTTGAAGAAGTTTTCACGTTTGAAGATACCAATCTCGCGAACGTGAAGGAAGAAAAATGAACGCACTCAACACGTATCTTCTCAAAATCTGGGGGTGGGGGTTTGGGGGGCGGGCTGCGCCCGCCCCCAAACCCCCATTTTTCCCCTTTTTATTGAGATGATACCTCAACACAAAGAAAAAAGAAGGAGAACAATGAGATGAAGAAAATTTGCATTATTGGAGCGTCAGGAAAACTCGGTCAATACATGATTCGGCACTGTCTCGACAGAGGCTTCGAAGTGACGGGCGTCTGTCGCCAACGCAGCGTAAGCAAGCTCGACGCCTTCAAAGGACAGATCACTCTCTTCCCCGGCGACACCAACAACCGCGACGTCATCCAGAAAGCCGTGGACGGTTGCGACGGGGTGCTGACCGTGCTGGTGCCCTGGGGAAGGAAACACTACTCAACCGGGACGGCTCAGGCCGTATTGGATTACGCTCGCCCGGAAGCGCGCCTCATCTTCTCCTGCGGCTGGCACATCACGCTTGACGGGAAAGACGTGTACCCATCGTCTCTGAAACGGGATGAAAAGATTGCCCGTTTGCTCGGACGGGTTACCGGGATGATTGACATTGACGACCAGGTAGAAGCCTGCCGGCGCATCTTTGCCAGTTCCGCCCGCTGGACGGTGGTACGCGGCAGCGATCTGGAGGAAGGCGCGAGCCAGGGCTTGCCGGTGTGGAGCCGCCACGTGGGCGACCCCATTCTGGCGAGCAACATGACCCGTCGCGTAGATTTCGCCCTGTTCATGGCAGCGGCGCTCGAAAACGACGGACTCATCCACGAAGCACCCGCCATCGTCGGCTGCCAGACGCCCTCGGCACTGGCGCACAAAAACTCAAATTCGTAGATGAGAGGCTTGAAAAATGCTAAAACGCAAACGCTGGTTAATTCCCGGGATCGCGCTGGCCATCGCGGCTATAGTCATCCTCTTTCTGTTCCAAGAAGTAGCGGTCGCAGAACACCCAGGCTCGCGGCCAGAGGCGCCCACGTATGGCGTGCGCGGGCCTTACCCTGTCGGCATCCGTAACTTTGTCATCGAAGGTGAAAGTCCGCTGGAAATCACCATCTGGTATCCGGCTGAAAATACGGCCGGATACGAAATGGTCGCCATGTATCCCTTTGTATTTAAGACAAGCGGCATCTTGAATGTGTTTGGCCATTTGAGGATTGCCAAACTTGCCGCCCAAGCCATCCGAAATGCGCCTTTTGCTCTTTCAGAAAGCCCTTATCCCGTCGTGGTCTTATCACCGGGCCTGGGGATGACCGCTTCAAACTACGGCTGGCTGGCTGAACACCTGGCCTCGTATGGATTTGCCGTGGTTTCGCCAGAGCATCACGAAGGGTTATCGCTTGAGATGGATGTTTTTTGGCGGGCGCCGATCGCCCGTCCCCAGGACATCCTGACCGTTTTTGACTTCCTGGACGAGCAAGTTGAGCCCGGCGGCAAACTGGAGAATTTGCTCGATCCACAGCTTGTTGCCGTCATGGGCCATTCCTATGGCGGCTATACGACATTAGCGGCCGGGGGAGCGCAGATTGACCTCGACTCCTTCAAAAAGCTCTGTGAAGAAACGACCGATGAGCAGGTCCCCAACAGAGATTTGCTGTGTAATCCGATTGCATCACACGAGGCCGACATGGTCGCGTTGGCCGGCCTGGGCCCGAATCCGCCGAAACTCTGGCCGGCCTGGGCTGATCCGCGCGTGGATGCCATCGTGCCGCTGGCCGGCGATGCGTACCTATTCAATCAAGCCGGGTTGGCGCCGATTACCATCCCGGTGATGGCGATGGGGGGAATGCAGGACACCGGCACGCCGTTTGTCTGGGGCGCACAACCTACTTATGAGTACGTGTCCAGCCCCAGGAAGATCAAAATCGGCTTCCAGGGCGCGGAACACATGATCTTTGCCGGAACCTGCCAATCCACGTCCCGGTTAGCCGGTATGACCATCGAACAGCTTTGTTACGACGAGGTCTGGGACAGGGAACACTTTCACGCCCTGGTAGGGCATTTCACCACCGCATTCTTGCTGGCAGAACTGAAGCAAGACCGGGACGCAACAGCCATGCTCGCGCCGGAAGTTAACACTTTCCCCGGTGTTGAGTATCAAGCCGAAGGATACTGAAAGAAGGTCTTGAAGATTTCGTGCTAAAATGACCGGGACAACGGGTCAGACTGCCAGATCCGTCTAAAGTTTGAAATGATGAAGAAAGGAGCGCCGCTATGTATAACAAGCTGATCGTCAACATCAACCCAATGGGGTTCACCTGGGAGACCCGTGATCCATTCCTGTTTTGCGTGCATCACCTGGATCACTATCCGGCCGGCAACGAGCAACTGGGACCGGCGGCCTCACTGGCCGGCAGAAATCTCGGACAGGATTTCAACACCGACCAAAGTTGGCGAATGTATCATGGAGAAACCATTCCCGGATTTCCGGCCCACCCGCATCGCGGGTTCGAGACGGTGACGGTCGTCTTGAACGGCTTTGTGGATCACTCGGACTCCCACGGCGCGGCCGGGCGCTACGGCAACGGGGACGTGCAATGGATGACCGCGGGCGCGGGGTTGCAACATGCCGAGATGTTTCCGCTGCTCAACCCACACGCGCCCAATCCATTGGAACTGTTCCAGATCTGGCTCAACCTGCCCCAGGCGCGAAAGTTTGCTCCCCCGCATTACAAGATGCTCTGGGCTGAGGAGATTCCGGTCTATGTCGAGAAGGACGCCCGTGGCAAATTGATAGAAGCGACGATCATTGCCGGCCAAATCGGCGAGGTTGCAGCGCCCGCGCCGGCGCCCGATTCCTGGGCCGGCGACGCTGAGAATGAGGTCGGCATCTGGCTGCTCAAGCTGGAAGCCGGGGCGCGCTGGACGATTCCCGCCGCGTCGCCTGAAGTCAACCGGGCGCTGTATGTTTACCAGGGTGCACACATTGACGTTGGCGGCATCCGTATCCCGCACTACCATTCCGTCGAGCTGCTGGCAGACCAACCCGTCATCCTGGAAAACGCGGACCAGGAGGCCTTTCTCCTGCTGCTCCAGGGCCGCCCCATCAACGAACCGGTGGTGCAACACGGGCCGTTTGTCATGAACACCATGGCGGAAATCCAGCAAGCTTTTGCCGATTATCGCAGCACACGCTTTGGCGGCTGGCCCTGGCCGCGCCCTGACAACGTCCATCCGCGCGAACTGCAACGGTTCGCCCGATACGCGGATGGCAGCGAGCAAACGCCGTAATACGCGCTGCCGGAAAGCCAGATCAACGGCTTACACCGTCACAGTCATCCCTGACGCCCCCAGGCGGTACTGGCGCGGCGTCACCCCCGACCATTTCTTGAACGCCTTGCGAAAGACGCTCGGCTCGGAGAATCCCAGCAGGCAAGTGACCTGGGTGGTTGCATCTTTGCGTTCCATCTGGGCCAGGAAGTCGCGGGCATAGCGCTCGAAATGCTCCAGCAGGGACGGATTCGCCATGCGG
>JAKQHY010000057.1 GCA_029555965.1 Chloroflexota bacterium
CATCCCGGCGCGCTTGAGCCGCAGTTGCATCCACAACGGCGATGGGCCGATCTTGAGGCCGCGAATCATCGTCGCCGTGTAACGCGGGCAGAGGTCGGGGTCGGCGATTGCCAGTTCGACGAAGTCGGGCTGTTCCACCGCCTTCAACCCCAGGCGCTGCACGGCCTCCAGCGGCGCGCGGTTGAGCGGGCGGTTGAAGAGTGCGGCCACTTCGCGCGCGACGCCGTAGACGGATTGCAGGTGGCCGAACGGCCCTTTGATGTCGAAGTTGAGCACGTAGTCGCCCAGCACGTCCACCAGCGGGACGCCCACCGGCGTGTCGTCCGGCAGGTAGATGATGTCGGTCTGTTCTTCGGCCAGGCCCAGTTCCTTCTCGGAGCACACCATCGCCCGCGAGGGGACGCCGCGAATCTTGGTGCCCTTGAGCTTGCGCTTGGTCCAGCCCGCATCGTGGCCGTCGTAGAGCGTCGCGCCTTCCCAGGCGAAGGCCACCTTGAGGTGCAGCCCCTCCTGCCCTTTGATCTCGTACAAACTCGGCGCGCCCGTCACGACGATTTCGTGTTCCGCCTTGCCGTAGTTGACCTCGGCCAGCACCAGCCGGTCGGCGTCAGGGTGCGGGCGCACCGCGAGCACTTCTGCCGTGAGCACCTTGTCACGATCCCAGGGCAATTCGGCTTCTGGATAGCCAATGGCCTCAACACTATCAACTTCCAGGCCGGCCAGCGTCAGTCGTTCGGACAGATCAGCGATAGGTATATCTCTGACATTAACATATTCATTTAGCCAAGATAATGGTATACGCATAGTTGTCTCCTTCCAGGGTAATGAGTAATGGGTAATGAGTAATGAGTTTTGGCGTCATAGTTCGTCTGGTAGAAATGATAGAGCGTAATCAATGGCAGGTTCTTTTAAACAGCCACCGGGCAAATCGCCTCCACGTTTGCTTTTCTTGAGATAGGCGACGTAGCCGCTCAAAGTCCGGCGCGTTTCCAAGAACAAAGAGTTGCCTTTAGCAAACAATTCGTCCGAGATATAGTTCAAATCATGCGCAGTCGTGAGATGGCTGTAAGTTTCCATTAACGAGCCGCTACCCAGATAACAAAAGCGGATGTTTTCTTGATAGTAGTAGCGGCCATGCCCTTCAGCGATATTCGCCATCACACTCTTGGACGCGCGCCGGATTTGTGAAGCCAAGTCCCATTTTTCCTCAACCGGTAACATGGGGACAATTTGTTTATGGACAAACACCCCCAATGCCCGCGCCTTCTGCCATGCGACCAAATCATCCAGGCTTTGATACTCCTTCTCCCCCTCACTCATCACTCATTTCCCCTCACTCATTTCTCATTACTCATTTCTCATTTCCAAAATCAGAACTGCCGCAAGAACCGCAAATCGTTCCCATAGAACATGCGGATGTCGTTGACGCCGTATTTGGTCAAAGATGGACGCTCGACGCCGAAGCCGAAGGCGAAGCCGCTCCACTCGGCGGGATCGTAGCCGCCGTTTTGCAGGACGACGGGGTGAACCATCCCCGCGCCGGCGATCTCGATCCAGCCGGTGTATTTGCAGATGCGGCAGCCTTTGCCGCCGCAGAGCGTGCAGGTCGTGTCTATCTCGATGCTCGGTTCAGTAAAAGGGAAGTAGGAGCTGCGCACGCGCATCTGGCGATCCGGCCCGTAGAACAACCGCGCGAACTGCGTCGCCGTGCCGATCAGATCGGTCAGCGTGATGGTGTGGCCGACGGCCAACCCTTCCAACTGATAGAATTGATGCTCGGCGCGCGCGGTGATCTGCTCGTAGCGGTAGCACTTGCCGGGCAATATCACGCGGATCGGCTCCGGGCAGCGCTCTCGCATCACGCGCATCTGCCCCGGCGACGTGTGGGTGCGCAGGAGCAGCCGCGCTTCCGCGTCCAGGCCCTTGACCCAGAACGTGTCCCACATGTCGCGGGCCGGGTGGTATTCCGGGATGTTGAGCAGGTCGAAGTTGTAGGCTTCCAACTCCACGTCGGGCGCTTCGTAAACCTCGAAGCCCATCAGCGCGAAGATGCTGTAGAGCTGGCGCAGCGATTGGGTGGTGAGGTGCAGGTGGCCCGGCGCGAGCGGGCGGCCCGGCAGCGTCACGTCCACGGCGCCGGCCTCAAGGTCGCGCAGCAGTTCTTCCTGCTTGATGGCCTCGGCGCGGGCAGCGTAGGCCGTTTCCAGTGCCTGCTTGACCTCGTTAGCGCGTTGTCCGAACGCCGGCCGCTCTTCCTTGGGCAACTGCCCCACGGCGCGGGTCTGGAGCGTGACCGCGCCCTTGCGTCCAAGCGCATCGGCATACCAGGCTTCGAGCGCGCTGCTGTCCGCGACGGCCGCCAACCGGGTCAAAGCGTCTTGATAGATGTGTTCCAGTTCGTCGAATAAAGTCATGGTCTCCTCCTGTTGGGGTAATGAGTAAAGAGTAACGAGAAATGAGTTTTTAACTCATTTCTCATTTCCCATTACTTGTTTCTCCTGCTATAAACAAAAACGCTCCCGTCCTTTGCGAGGACGAGAGCGCTGCTCCCGTGGTACCACCTTGCTTGACCTGCACACGCAGGCCCTCTTACCGCCACAGCCATTGCTGGCGATGGCTTGCCCGGATAACGTGGGGCGGACGGAGCTGTCTACTAAGAAGTAATGAGTAATGAGTGATGAGTAATGAGTGAAGTGGGTGTTTTACTTCTTACTCCTTACTCCCTACTTCTCCTGTTCAACAGTCGGCTCGGGGGCGAACTTCGGTGGACATTCACCGGGTGCGGCTCTCAGTCTTTGGCTGCACGTCCCTGTCAGTTTCACGCCACGTACTTTTCCCCGTCTCAGCCTTTTGCCAATAATGATGGGGACATTATGCCCAGGGTTGGATAATTGTCAAGAAATGCTCAGTTGCCCTCCACCGAAAACGCCAGGCGCTCGGCCATCATCCGCAATTGCATGAAACTAACGGGCTTGAGTAGCACTAGATCGGCGGATTCACCTAACATCTCCGCCATGGCCGCGTCCGCGGTGGCAATCACGACCTGGGTTTTTGCCAGGCGCTCGTCGGCGCGAATCTGCGCGAGAATGTCCGTGCCGGCGATGTGTGGCAAGTTTAAATCCAGAACCACCACCATAGGATTGACTTCCTTAAGGCGCTGCAAGGCAACGGCGCCATCATAGACGATCTCAGTTTCAAAGCCGCCGGCTTTCAATGCCTCAGAATAAATGGTCGCCAGATCGGGTTCATCTTCAACGATCAAAGCAAATCTTGGATTCATAGTTACCCCCTTCAAAACGACGCAAACGGAGTTAACCGGTGCGTAACGCCCTGGATTGGCCGAGAATGTTGCCCATTATGGGCGCGTAAGGGTTTGCAAAAAATGGCTTTTCCACTCATTTCACAAACTTTAACGCTAGTTTAAACGATTCAGAAATAATGGCAAGCCCGCCCTCGAAGGCGCGTCAATCCTCCAACAAGTCCTCTTCGGAGACTGTCTCAGACGCCTGCCGGACAAGCCGTTGGACGGTCTTGCGCAGGGTGTTGATGCTGATGGGTTTGACCAGCACCGCATCGGATTGGTGCTCCACCACATTCACGAGGCGGTCATTGGCCGTGGCCACCAACACACGGGTGGTCGCCAAGCGCGGGTCGCTGCGGATTTGTTGCAAGATGCGGATGCCGCCAATGAGCGGCAAATGCAAATCCAATACGACAAGCGCCGGGACGATTTCTTCCAGGCGACTGGCGGCTACCGCGCCATTGCCGGCCACCTCCACTTCAAAGCCGGCCATTTTCAAGACTTCGCAAAAGAGCAAAGCAGAATCCGGATCATCTTCAACTACCAGGATGAGTTTATCGGTCATCTCAAGCGTTCTCCGTCTGAGGGGAAGTAATGGGCAGCGTAACAATGAAGGTGCTGCCCTGGCCCATTTCACTGGTAACCCGCACCCCGCCGCCCATCAGTTCGGCCAATTGTTTGACAATCGCCAGCCCCAAGCCAAAGCCTTTGTGCTCCCGCGTGGCGGAACTGTCCACCTGTCGGAATGGCTCGAAAATGTAGTTGAGCGCGTCTTCGGGAATGCCAGGGCCGGTATCGGCCACAGCTATTGTCCAATGCTGGGGATCGGGACAGTACAAGCGCACGGTGATGCCGCCCGATTGCGTGAATTTGATGGCATTATTGATCAAATTAACCAGGATTTGATGGAGACGCTTGCTGTCGCCGGAGAGGGTTTGCGGCACATCTGAGGCGATGTCCGTCCTCAAGTACAATCCCTTGGCCTCGGTGAGCACGCGCATGGTGGATTCCATCTCGCCCATTAAACCGGTAGGCGAGAACGGCGCCACATGCAACGAAAGCTGCCCTGCCTCCATCCGCGCCTGATCCAACAGGTCATTAACCAGACTCAGGAGCCGCTGGTCATTCGCCTTGATCCGATCGATCGCGCCTTGCTGCCCCGAATTGATGGTCCCATAGAAGCCGGACTCCAACATTTCCGCGAAGCCCTGAATCGCGCTGAGCGGCGTGCGCAGCTCGTGCGACACCATCGAGACGAAGCGCGACTTGAGGCGATCCAGTTCTTTGAGTTTCTCGTAGGCTTCGGTCAGTTCCCGGTTGGCTTGCTGCAACTCGGCGGTGCGGTCTTTGACCCGCTGCTCCAACTCGGCGTTGAAGACGCGCAGCTCCTGTAAGGCGCTCTCCAGGGAACGCGCCGCCAGCCACGAAACGGTCGCCATGATGAAGAAGCCGGCAATGGAGGGAATGGGAAGCTGATTGTACAGAATGATTTCATCATACGTGACCAACCCGCCGCAAACAAGCGCAGCCGCAAAGCTGGCCCACGGACGCACAACGGTGCTGGCCATTAACACCGGGATAGTGAGGAAAAACAAGCCGCTGCCGACCAGCTCTTCAGGCGGCATAGCGTAACCCATAGCACCCACCAACAATACCAAGAACAGACTGCTGGCCAGCCAACTGGGGCCGTAGCGGTTGAGGAAGAAACAAAGGAGAATACCACCCAAAGTAATCCCCCCCATCCGGTAAAGCGAGGTGAGATAATCTGCACCGACAGAATTAGATAAGTCTCCATAGAAGGCGTAAAGTAATACCAACGAAGCTACAACGCTGACGCCGATAAGCATGATATTAAGTAATTTGCGCCGACGCACATCATCGGGGTCCAAAGAGGGAATATCAAATAGCTTAATCTTCATTGCAATACCCCATTTACTAATATCAAGGCGCTAAGAATAGTTGAGCGCACTACTAATTCAGGACAATAGAGACATTTACCAACCCACAAGGGGAAATATGGGGGATCCATATTCTCTTGTAACCACGCGCCCGCGCGCGAGAATACTTCGCTGGGGATATCTATGCCATGCTTGTGCCAAACCACCAATGCCTGCAAACAATACGCCGTCTCTTCAGCTGTGGGCATATAATATCCCCAAGAGCCATCCGGGTTCTGGGTGGATAATAACCACTTTACAGCATCTTGTACCAGGGTGTCATTGTACCCACTACAAGCAATAATAGCATGGGCAGTTACATAATAAGGGGAAGCGTGCCATTTATCAAACCAGAAACTTCTAGTGTCTCGTGCAACCTCAATAAATCTCGCTGCCTTTTGAATAGCTGGGTGCGTCAGTTCCAATCCAGCTTGTCGCAATGAGGCTAACACATGGATATTAGCACTTACTGAAGGATTTGACTCCAAAGCATAACACCGAAAATAGTATGGCTCCTCATACCCCAATATGGCCGCAAAATCAACCTGGCGACCGAAGCGAGACAGCACCTCGTACACAAGACTGGTGACATCAGAATCCTTCGACTCATAATTAGCCGCAAACCCGGCGCCTCTTCCGGGAATCCAGGCATTTTGCAAAAAGTCGAGGTGGGATTGACACAACTGTAAGGTCTCGGCATCCAGTTCACCCGTCAAAGACAAATTCCACAAACTCCACGCCTGCTCAAACATATCAAACGGCGCAACATTCGGCGCCTTCCCATCCGGCGCGACCCGGCGCAGATACTCCAGCGCGACGGGGTCGTTGGGGCGCACGTGTAGCGCGTAAAAGGCCGTCGCCGAGGGACTGTAACTGATAGAACCGTCGCTTTCCTGCAAGTGGTCCACGTCCAGCAGATCCAAGCCATCCATCCCGGCCATCTCCGCCGAGAAAGCGACGGTGACGTACCGGCTGATCATTTTCTTCGGCAACACGGCGAGTTTCGCGGCGCGGCGGGGCGCCAGCGCATTGATCACGGCCAACTCATCCCGGTGCAACGCGCCCAGCGTCTTGGCTTCTCGCAGCAGGGTCGGCACAATCATCTCAAAGCCAATGGTTTCGCCGGCCGGGTCCAAGTTTAGCCGCGAGATATGATACTCCAACGCCGACTCCGCGCGGCGCAACCTCGGGCGGTCTGCGGGACGGTTGCGCCGGGCCAGGGCGTTCATCGCCGCCAATGTGCAGATCACGCGGTCATGATGATAGATCGGATATTCCGCGCCCCACGAACCGTCTTCCAATTGATGCTCTCTTAACCAATCCAACGCCCGGTGGCCGAGAGGGTCCCCCAATTCAATCAACCGCGCCACCCACGCAGTATCATAGGCCGTTGTCATCATCTGGCCAGGGCCAATTTTTCTCAGAAGATCGTGGACTTCGTCGCGCAGATTCATTGAACAATTCCTCATTTAGAGAGTTATGGGTAATGGGTAATGGGTAATGCGTAATTGGGTAATGCGTAACAGTCCCTCGTTACTCATTACTCATTACTCATTTCTGATTTCTGATTTCCAATCAACGGATACCAGCATTGCCAGGCGTCATTCCACACACCAACGCCGAGCGTCTGGCCGATGGCTTGCGTGTAGAAGGCTTTCATCGCGGCCAGGTCGTCCGGCGACAGGGCTGCGTAATCGCGCTGCGTGGATTGGCGGCGGGTGTACAGATGATCGTACAAAATCGCCCGCAACTGCGCCTCGGTCAGGTACAGAGAGGGGCTGACGGTAAAATACAAGTCTGTCTTCCCCGACGCCAGCAACGGCATGTCAAACGCGCGCAGCTTGGAGAAGCCGATGAACATATCCGCCGGGTCCACGTATTCGCCGTAATACTGCTCGACCAGCGCGCGCCGGTCGGGGATCACACCGTGTTGTTGGTAATACTGTACGGCCAGCGCGGCGGTCGTTTCCGTCGCGTCGTGAACGAAGAGGCCAAAAAACAGCCGGTGACGGGTGTGAACGGCGGTACGCGCCATCAGCTCGTCAAACAGATCGATCAGGTAGGCGTAAGGAGTCGGCGATAAGAATTTACGGTAATCACCGTAGAAGCGCACGCGGACGTTGTGCGCCTCGTAAAAGCTCAAGAAGTCGGGGTGCCGCGCCAGGGACGCCAGCCCCTCCGCCGCCATCTTCATATAGGCGTCGCCGCGCTCCATCAGGGGCAAATCAAACGAAGGCGTCAACAACGTCTCGATGCCGTGGGCGAAACACAGGCCATAAACGTCAATGTGCTTCCCAAACACAGCGTCAAGGTAGGCTGCCGCGTAATCCGCCGGCGTGGGCAGTGGATATTCCAGCGCAAACCAGCGCCGCGTTCCCTTGACGGGGAAAACGCACACCTTGGTTCCCGCCTCGCGGACAAGCCGCGCGACCTCTTCTGTGGGCAAAGTCTGGAAAGTTTGTAAGTCCATGGCGAATAGCAAATAGCAAATAGCGAATGGCGAATAGCGAATAGCGAATGGCGAATAGCAAATAGCGAATGGCGAATAGCAAATAGCAAACAGCGAATGGCGAATGGCGAATAGCGAATCAGCGTAACCGCCTCTCCTAACTCCTAACTCCTAACTCCTTCCCCATTTCTTCGACCCCTGGTGAATGGCGACGATGAGCAGGGTGACGATGAAGGTGCTCGCCAGGATGGTCAGGGCTAAGGGCAACGTCGCCAAGGCACGGATGCTCACGAGGGTGAGCGGGAAGGCGATGGCAAAGGCCGCGCTGCGCCACACATCCAGCGACGCTTTGATGCTCAACCGCTGCGCCGCCGAAAGCGCGAATCCCCCTGCCGCGCCGATGATCAGGTCGGTCAGCCCACTGCTCCACGAAGCCGCCAGGTAGGCCACGAAGACCAACATCAGCAGCGGCATCATGACGGAATTCGTCCAGGTCACTTTGAGCGATTCGGCGTGGCCCTTGAATTTCGCCTCAATCCAGCGGATGTTCCACGCGCCCAAGACGCCGCCGATCAACATACACCCCACCGCAGGGCCAAAGCGCCCCTGACGCCACAGCGCCAGCGCGATGAAAAACCCGGTCAGCAGGACGATATTCTGGACAAATTCCCAGAAGAATTCCTGCCAAAAACTTACTGGTAATGGTGAGTTTGCCATCTGTCGCGCCTTTTCAACCATACTCTTACTTTAACAGAATTTTGACGGCTTACAAGTCCCTGATCAACTCTCTGGTACTAATGTACTGCTCAAACAACGCCACAGCATTGCCCACGCCATCCTCGGCGCGGATGTGACGCCCCAGTTCGGCGGCGCGTTCCCGCAGGGACTGATCCTGTGTTACTTGCGTCATGGCCTGCGCCAGAGCCTCCGCCGTCAAACGGCGCGGGTCGAGCGGCGCCGGGCCGATGCCTAACGCGGCGACCCGCGCGCCCCAAAACGGTTGATCGAGGGCAAAGGGGATCACGACGCTTGGCGCGCCGGCGCGAATGGCCGCCGCCAGCGTCCCCGGCCCCCCGTGATGCACTACCGCCGAAACCTGCGGGAACAGCCAGTCGTGCGGCAACTTATCAATGACGTAGACGTTGGCAGGCAGGTTCCCGGTTTGGCCCAACGCGCTCCAGCCGGAAAGCAACACCGCGCGCTGCCGGGTCTGCGCCAGGGCCGCCAGGACTACGTCCGCCAGATTCCTGACCCGGCGATCCACCATGCTGCTAAATCCAACGCAGAGGGGCGGCGGGCCGGCCTTCAAGAAATCCACCAGATCGGCGGGCGGCGTCCAGGTCTGGGGCAGGTCCAAAAACCAAAAGCCGGTGACATGCAGCCACGTCGGCCAGCTTTCCGGCTTGGGGAATACCGCCGGGCTATGCGCGTAAAACAACGGGATGCGCCGGCGTTTGATCTCCGTCTCACTACGCCAAAAGGACGTTTGGGGCAGGCCCAGCGCCTTTCGCCGCCACACGTTGATGCCACGCCCCAATCCCAAATACCACAATGCCATTTTGCGCAGCCGCGAATACAGCGGGAGCCACGCCGGGCCGTGGACGTTCGTTTCCGGGTAGAGAAACCGCATCTGCATCGGATGACCCAGGCTCATAAACGCAGGGACCTCCAATTTCTCCACCAGATGCACACCCATAATCCGGCCCCAGTCCGAAAACACCAGCGCCTCGGCGTCGCGCGCGGCTTCCCAGACCGTGTCAAGAATCTGTGTCAAATAGTGGCGGGCCAGCCGATACTGGTCGTAGACGGGCAATCGCCCGGTTTTGACGTCTTTCTGACCCGGCAGGCGCACATCCGCC
>JAKQHY010000150.1 GCA_029555965.1 Chloroflexota bacterium
CGCAACCCGGTTGCTTATTTTTCGTAACGTTCATATAATGGGATTACTTCAGGAAAGGAGCAGGCGATGATTCAGGGATTGTTGGATTTGGCTTCCGCGTTTGGGCTGTCCACATCGTCGGGACTTAACGCTTATATCCCCATGTTAACCCTGGCGCTGTTGGCGCGGTTTACGTCCCTCGTGAAATTGGAAGAGCCGTGGTCTTATATCACCAACTGGTGGATTATTGGATTGCTGATTGTGTTGCTGGCGATTGAGGAGCTGGCGGACAAAATTCCCGCGGTGGATACGGTGAACGACGTGATCCAGACGTTGATTCGTCCCACCGCCGGCGCGATTGTGTTTGCCGCCACGACGCAATCCACCATTCACATGCATCCCGTGCTGGCGCTCGGCTGCGGGCTGATTCTGGCCGGCAGCGTCCACGCGGTCAAATCCGGTGCGCGCCCGGTGTTGACGATGACGACCGCCGGAACCGCCAACCCCATCGTCAGCGTTATTGAAGACATCGTTTCCGCCGTCACCTCGTTTATCGCCATCATTTTCCCCTACCTCATCATCGTGTGGTGTCTGCTGCTGATCACGCTGATCGTCTTGTTTATGCGCTGGCGGCGCAATCGCGCCCAGGAGCGCGCCCGATAGCAGGAATTTCACCGCAGAGGGCGCGGAGTATGCAAAGTTTTTAAGGTTTTCGTTATTCGTTATTCGCTATTTTGAGAAGGAGGTTCTATGACGCAAGATTATTACAGCACGCCAGGATCGTCGCGCACGAATTACGGCGATGAATCGGCCGGCAGCACTAATCGTACCTTGATCATTGTTATCGTTATCCTGGCAGTTCTCGTTTTATGTTGTTGCTGCGCGGCCCTGGCTTTCCTCTGGTTTTATGGGGACACTCTGGTCGAACAACTTGGCCTGAATCTTTTATCAGCTTTGTTGCGTATGATTCCATGATTTGAAGGAGAGACCTATGACGGAAGATTATACCTATCCAGATGATGTAGTAGAAGAACCCGACACCGAGTTGGAAAAGTTCCCGGAGCCGCCGCCCCTGCCCCCGGCCCTGGAAGAAGCGCTAGGCCCGATTGATGCGCCGCCCCCCCTGCCCCCCCAGGAACCGGCCCCCTACTTCCAGGCGCCGCCGGCCTATGGCGAACCGGCCCCTGATCCGTTTGCCGAGCAGGAAGCGCCCGCTTACATGCCGCCGCCGGCCTACACGCCGCCGCCGGCATCAGTTCCCTCGGCGGCAGATATGACGGGGACCTCTGCCAAGGGCAACAACAAAACCCTCATCATCGTCCTGGTGGTATTGGCCGTGCTGGTGTTGTGCTGTTGCTGCGGCATCGTGGGTGTCGTGGCGCTGTTCTGGGAAGACATCGCCTACGAACTTGGCCTGAGCCTGCTGAGCTTGTTCCAGGCGTTACCGTATTAGTTTTTGAGGATGTTTTTCGATTGCGAGCTGTGCCGCAGTCGAAAAACGATCTTCTTGGCGGCGGCTTTAGCCGAAAAAATTATCATGCAAAGTAGGGCGGATTCATCCTCCGCCCTACTTTCGTTGTATAATGAGAAGCGTGAAACGCTCCGAGAAGCTCCAACAAATCCTGGATACCCTGCCGCACAAGCCCGGCGTGTATCTGATGCACAACGCGCGGGATACCATCATCTACGTCGGCAAAGCCATTGACCTGTTCAACCGGGTCCACTCGTATTTCCACGCTTCGGCGCAGGAAGACAGCAAGACGCGCCGCCTCGTCGCCGAAATTGCCGACATCGAGTGGATACTCACCAACACTGAGGTCGAGGCGCTCATCCTGGAAGCCGACCTCATCAAGAAACACCGCCCGCACTTCAACGTGCGCCTCAAGGATGACAAACGCTATCCCTACCTCAAAGTGACAAATGAGGACTTCCCCAAAGTCTTGATCACGCGGCGGATGGAGCAGGACGGTGGGCAATATTTCGGCCCGTACACCTCGACGCGCGCGCTGCGCGAGACGCTTGACCTGCTGCGGCGGCTGTTCCCCTACCGCACCTGCGACCGCGAGATCACCGGGCAGGATCGCCGCGCCTGCCTCTACTACGATTTGAAGCTGTGCCCCGGTCCGTGCATCGGCGCGGCCACCCAGGAAGAATGTGCGGCCATCATCGCGCAGTTGTTCCGCTTTATGGAAGGCGAGACGGAGCAGGTGTTGGACGATCTCAAACAGCAAATCCAGGATGCAGCCATAGGGATGCAATTCGAGCGCGCGGCGAAGCTGCGCGACCGCTACCAGGCGTTGCAACAGGCCACCGAGCGCCAGCGCATCATCACCACGGCGGCGGTGAATCAGGACGTGATCGCCCTGGCGCGCGACGACGGCAACGCCTGCGTCGAGGTCTTCTTCGTGCGCGGCGGCAAGCTGCTAGGGCGCGAGTACTTCGTGATGGAGGGCAGCGGCGAAACGTCCGAAGAAGAGATTGTGACGGCCTTCCTTCAACAGTTTTACAATGAAGCCGCCACGGTGCCGCCGGAAATCCTGCTGCCGGCGCAGATTGCCCAGGCGGCGGTGTTGGAAGAATGGCTGCGCAACAAACGCGGCGACGTGGTCTACCTCAACGTGCCGCGCGAGGGGCCGGAACAAGAGCTGTTCAACCTGGCGACGACCAATGCCGCCGAGACGCTGCGCACGCTCAAGGCGCAGTGGGAGATGGACAAGCATCGCAGCGAGACGGCGATGAATGAGATACAGGAAGCACTCGCGCTGCCCAACCCGCCGGTGCGCATCGAATGTTACGACATCTCCACCACGCAGGGCATTGAGGTGGTGGCCAGCATGGTGGTCTTCGAGCACGGCGTCGCCAAGAAAAGCGACTACCGCCGCTTCCAGATCAAGACGGTGGAGGGGCAGGATGACTTCGCCAGTATGCGCGAGGTGCTGACGCGCCGCTTCGACCGCTGGCGGCGCATCAACAGCGGCGAACTCAAGGGGACACGCGGCAGCCAGGGATGGAGCAAACTCCCCGATTTGCTGGTGGTGGACGGCGGCAAAGGCCAGTTGGGGATGGCCGTGGAGGTGCTCAAAGCCTTCGAG
>JAKQHY010000063.1 GCA_029555965.1 Chloroflexota bacterium
CCACACCGAGATGCCCCGCGTATGCGGCCAGCACCTCGGCCGCCGGGCGCTTGAGGTGGTTGGCGACCAGCGGCCCCATCCGCCGGTAACGGCTTTCATTGTACACCATCAACAGCAACTTGTTCTCCGTATGATAGCGCACCAACTCGCGCATGGTCCCGGCGACCTGCACCGCGCGGAAGTCGGCCCAGGCGAACAGGCGGGTGAGAAAGTGCTCGCGCAGGATGAGGTTTTGCAGGCGGACGTTTTCTTCCACCGGCAGATGGGCATAGCGTTGATGAACGGCCGCCGCGAACATCCCGGCGCCTTTGCGCCGCACGGAAGCGGTTTTATCCATCCCCGCGTAGATTTTGACCTCTTTGATCCCACACGACGGCGAGCGCCCCATCAAAATGGCCCCATCCACATCGGGATGTGCGTCCAGATACGTCGCGCTAAAGGTTTGCATAGCCTCAGTCACATCGGCTGCGGTGGCCGGTTGGTAGAGATGAACGACGTCATCGCGCAAGACCAGGCGCACCGGGTTGCGTGGCGCGCCCAGACCGATCTCCACCTCCGGGCAGACCGGCAGGTAGGTGACGTGCGCCGCCAGTTGCTTGACGAAGTCATCCGCGATGGTAACGTCGTTGTAGCGGCACGCATCAAAACCTAAACACCGGCTGACAATGACATTAGGACGGGGAAAGTTACGATTCTTCATTTGGTTCTCCCGTGTTGAGTGCTGAGGACTGAGGACTGAGGGCTGAGGACTGAGGGCTGAGTGTTAGTTGTCATTTTTGTAATCCGTTATGCGATCTTGCTGCTTCGCTTTTTCGCTGATCCGCTTACTCGCTTTTTCGCTGATCTGCTCATTTGTCGCACTGCTGATCCGCCGCTACCGTTTGGGCTTCTGCGCATACGTGGTGAATAGGTCGCCCAGGTTGATGCGCAGGGGGAGAGCGCGGAGTTTGAGTTCGTTGGTCAGGGCCTCGATGGGGCGGCCCAGCCACGGCAGCAGCGCCGTCACGCGGCTGGCGAGGTAGCCGGCCTGGAGGTAACGGCCCTGCGCGCCCATCCCCAGCACCTCGAAGCCGACTTGCTGCAACATTTGCCTCAGGGTGCGGCGCGAGAAGTAGAACAGGTGCATTTCCATATACCACGGCCAACGGCGGCCCATCAGCCGCGAAAAAAGACTATCAATGTCCATCGTGTGGACAACGAGGATGCCGCCTGGCTCCAACACATCCCAGGCGGCACGCAAAGTCTGCTGGGGGGCGGGGACGTGTTCGATCACGTCCCACATCGTCACCACGCTGAAATGCGCGGGGGGAAACCCGGCCTCTTCCAGCGTGCCCAGATGCATTGGCAGCCCCTGCGCGCGGGCTTGGGCCACCGCCCACGCACCGGGGTCTACCCCGCATGCATCCCAGCCATGGCGGCGGGCGATTTCGACGAAAACGCCGGTGTACGCGCCCACGTCCAACAGTCGCCGGCCTTCTGCCGGCCCGGTGAAGCGCGTCATGGGGCGGAGGTGATGTTCAAAGGTGAGGATGCGTCCCTGACGTTCTTCGAGATAGAGGGGATCTTCGACCGCCTCGTAAATTTTGAGGACATCCCCGCCGTTGCGTCGCGGCGTGGTGTAGACAAGACCACAGTGTTTGCAGCGCACAATCGGCCCGTGACATCCGTAGCCGCCGCTGGTGCAGGCATAGGGCGACCAGTCCTCGCTTTGAGCGGCTGGCTTCGGGGGCAGTGTGGAGGGGATATGCACGATGTAATCATCGGCGCCGCAGAGGTCACAGCGCACGGCTTCCAACGTAACCGAAGGGGACAGGGCTGTCATTCCGCCGGCCCCAGGAGGCGTCTCTTGGCGAGGCGCAGGACAGTGTACAAAGCCCTGTAGATTTCGTTGCGCGAGATTTTGGAGGTGCCCTGCTGCCGGTTGAGGAA
>JAKQHY010000165.1 GCA_029555965.1 Chloroflexota bacterium
AGCAGCTTAAAGCCGCTATGCTTAAATTGACCAGTTCATTGGCTGAGGATCACCATAAACATGCCAATTACCTCCTTCAACGTTTGCACCTGGATGCGGCCAGCTGGTTTCAAACAGACGAACCGGTACCTCACCTGAAAACCGTACAAGAGGCAGTTTGGCAAGATCGTCAATTAGTATTTTCTTATTGCCGCCGTAACGGCGCGGTGAGTGAACATACAATTTCGCCCTATGGATTGGTGGCCAAAGCCAGTATTTGGTATCTGGTCGCTGCCACCGAACAGGGAATGCGCGTGTATCGGGTATCGCGAATTGAAGCTGTTCAAATGACCCAAACGCATTTTGCCCGCCCCCAAGACTTTGATTTGGCTGAGTTCTGGGTAGGTTGGATGACCAGCTACAAGACTGGCTTGCCAAAATATCCGGTGACTCTACGCATAGGCCCGGATTTGGTGCCAGTCTTGTCCTATATCTTGGGAAATGATGTCAAGGCGCTTGTTGAACAGGCCCAGCCCGATTCGGAAGGTTGGCGAATAGTAGAGTATACCTTTGAAAGGATTGAAGAGGCCCAAACATATATATTGGGAATGGGGGCATCCGTGGATGTCATTGCCCCTGAAGAGCTGCGGATTAGGGTACTGAAAATAGCCACAGAGGTTGTAGCACATTATTCTCGTTGAAAGGTTACCCGCTAACGACGTGTGTGAGCCGCAGTGCCGGATTTGCACAGCCGCCACTCTGAACAAGTATGCTCATAAAACCAAAAAAGCCGCGATACAACGAGGTACTCCCTTTCTCAATGAGGGATAATTCCGGGCCTGGGTCGGGTGGGAGCCAGTTGAAAAATTTCCCCAATTGAGTATGGTATAGAAGACATAACCCCAACTATCCAGTAGGCGAGGTGGAAGATGGCGCAACGCCCCGTGTGGCTCTGGCTGCTGATTGGCTTGTGTACGATCTACTGAGTCTGGCAATGCCGGCGGTGGCATCCGCGCGCTTGAGTAAAACTCTTCTCTTCGGTATTTTTCGCACCACAGGTGCGAAAAATACCCCTGAAAAATACAGGTAGCAACTTGGGTTATTTTATCAGGACTTACGCACGTAGGTGGAATTCTACCGCAAAGAACGCGGAGAACACAGAGATTTTATCATTTCTCGGCGCTCTCAGCGGCCTCTGCGGTGAAAAAAGGCCTTGGTTGCGTAAGTCCTATTTATACAAGGAGGCGTGCTATGAAAACTAACGTGCTACGTTCCATAGTGTTGTTGTCCTTGCTGGTGGGGTGGGTCGGCCCGTTGCAGGCTGCGCCCCGTTCCCCGGCGCCAGCCGTACTTGCGGAAACAACCCTTCCTGCAAGCGGGCTTCAACCCGGCGCACTGGCGGCCAACGCCCCCCAGTCGCGCGTCATCCCCGTGCCGGACATGGTCTATAACACCCCCCACGTCCACTGGCTGCCGTTGACCTCGCCCGATGGCCGTCACGTCTTCATCGGCGGCGAGGGCGGCCCCTTCCCGCTGCTCGACCTGGAGACCGGCGCAGTGGTGGCGCAGTTCCCCAGTGCGATACCCAACGGGGCGGCCCTGCGCGCGGCCTTCACGCCCGACGGCAGCGGCCTCCTCATCAACAACGTCCTCTACAACGCCCTCGACGGGACGGTGCGCCGCGCCTTCAACGCTAACTGCGCGACCAACGCCTGCGCCGGGGTGGCGATCTCCGCGGATGGGACGACCGCGCTGATCGTGCCCGACGATGCCAACGGCGAAACGCTCCAGGCGTGGGACATCGCCACCGGGCAGTTGGTGCGCACCTATGACATGAGCAGCTACGCCAACGCCGCCGTCCGCTACGCCGATTTTTCGCCCGACGGCGCCTTCATCGCCTTCAACACGTATGGCGACTTCCACAGCAACGTTGCGAGCGCGTGGGTATTGGATGCTGTCACCGCGGGCCGCGTTTACACGATGCCGGTGATCACGTTGGATTTCGCCTTCTCGCCCGATGGCGCGTATCTGTTGCACGGCGGCAAGAACGGCAACACCCACCTCGTCCGCACCGGCGATTGGGGCCTGGAACGCGATTTCGGCTTCGTCGGCACGGTGGATAGCGTCGCGTATGCCCCCGATGGGCAGACCGTCGCCTTTCAAAACCAGCAGGTGCAGTACACCGGAGATCCCTTCTGGGGCGTGAGCGTCTTCCGCGTGTCTGACGGTGAGCGCATCGCCCTGTTGCACGGTGTATCCCTGGGCGGCCAGCAGCTCGCCTACACGCAGGACAGCCGCCAGGTGCTCTTCTCCCTGGCCGGCTACAATCAGAGCATCACCTGGCGTTACGATATCGAGCGCGGTGCGCTTGGCGACCCACTGGCGCTCGGCGAGCCGCTCGCGCCCGGCCTGCGCGGCTATCTGGGCGGCGCGGCCCTGGCCCCCGATGGCGCGGATATGCTCCTCTACGGCGGCACCGGCGTTGACTACTGGCCCGCTCTCAGTAACTACAGCTCGCTGTTCCTGGATGCAGCGACCGGCGCGTTCCAGCATCTCTTGAGCAGCGACGGTTTTCAGGTGCGGCAGGCCGTTTATTCGCCCGATGGCGCGCAGGTGTTGCTGCTGGGCGTCACGCCGAACAGCGGCAACACGGCCCGCCTGTTCAACGCCAGCGATGGCAGCCCC
This sequence comes from Chloroflexota bacterium, assembly GCA_029555965.1. Taxonomy (GTDB): domain Bacteria; phylum Chloroflexota; class Anaerolineae; order B4-G1; family SLSP01; genus JAKQHY01. The sequence continues at coordinate 2,665 of JAKQHY010000165.1, forward strand.
GGAAAAATTCTGCTGGATAACTGCGGCTTTCAAGGCTCTGCGTGTGGCGGGATGTGGTCCGGCGCGTTCTCGCCCGACGGCGCGCTCATCGCCGTGCCGGATGAGTGGGGACAGGTTTTCATCTTCGACGCGGCCAGCGGCGCGCAGTTGCGCCAATTCACCCACACCCGCGCCGCGCGCCCGCCGGATGTCGCCTTCTCGCCGGATAGCCTGCTGCTGGCGGTCGCCTCCGGCGCTTACGTGTTGGTCTTCGACGTGGGGACGGGCGCGCTGCTGTACGAAAACACCCCCACATGGCGTTACACCTTCGATCTCGACTTCTCACCCGACGGCAGCCAACTGGCTTACGGCAGCGCGGATGGCGGCGCAGAGGATACGCTCTACATCCTCAACACTGCCGATTGGTCGCTGCGCCGCGAGCAACACACCCTGCACGGCGGCGGCATCTTCAGCGTGCAGTACAGCGCCGACGGCGCGCTGCTCCTCACCGGCGGCAAAGACGGTCGCGCCAAGGTGTGGGACGCGGAGACGGGCGACCTGCGCTTCACCACCGCCGGGAGTGCGGCTTCCGCCGTCACCTGGGCCAGATTCGACCCCACCGGCGCCTTCATCTACACCGCCAGTGCGCTGGACGCCGGCACTTTCGGCTACGACCTGGGCGCCTACGACCGCCTGGTCCGCCGCTGGAACGTGGCCGCGGCCATGCCCACCGGCCGCGAGCCGGTCACGCCCATCCTGCCCGACATCATCTATCCCGGCAACGTCCTTGCCAACGGCTGGGCCGACTTCCGTCTGGACGCTGCGCCGGGCGTGGGGCTGGTCATCACCGCGACCGCCGCCACGCCGACCCTGAGCCTCTACGCCCGCTGGGGCGCGCAGCCCACCCAGGGCCTGGCCGATTTCCGCGCGATCGCCCCGACCACGCGCGGCGACGCCGTCCTGCTCATCCCCCAGAGCCAGGCGGACGCGCTCTACATCGGCGTCTACGGAACGGAAGCCGCCGATTTCACGCTGCGCGCCAGCTATCACGCCCGTTATCTGGCGGATGTGACGCCGCGCCAGGTCGGGAACGCCGGCGACGCCACGCTCACGCTGCACGGCCTGGGCTTCGGGCCGGGGATGGCGGTGGGGTTGTGCCAGGGCGGAGTGGAGCGGATCGCCGCGGCGGCAGTGACGGTGACCTCCCCACAAGTCGCCAGTGCGCGCTTCCCGCTCGCCGGCGCGACGACAGGGGGGTATGACCTGTGCGCGACGTGGGGCGGCGCGACGCACACGCTCGCCGGCGCGGTAACGGTTGCGCCAGGCGGTGGCCCCGATTTGCAGGTGGACTTCGCCGCGCCGGGCCAGCATCGCCCCAACCGCCCCTACATCACCCAACTCACCTACACCAACGCCGGCGACAGCAATCTCGCCGCGCCGCTGCTCATCCTCAGCAACGACCGGGGCGCGCTGGCGCAGACGCCCTGCGACGCGGTGTGGCAGGACGGGCCGGTACAACTGTTTGGCGCAGCCTCCTTCGGCCCGGCGGGCGTGCTTGCCCCCGGCGCAACGGGGCAGATTCCCCTGCACTACCTGGGCACGGACGACCCCGCGCACACCTTCGTCAATTTCACGGTCGAGGCGCTGCTGCCCAATGCCGAGACGATCCCCTGGAACGATTACCGGGCCGCCATGCGCCCGCCCGCCATCAGTGAGGCGGACTGGAACACGCTTTTCCCCACGCTCACGGCGCAACTCGGCGCCACCTGGGCCGATTACCTGAACACGCTCGGCGACAATGCCACGCGCCTGGCCGCGCGCGGGCAGCCGGCCGTGTGCGTGCCGGAGTTGCTGGCCCTGGAGGTGGACAGGGCGCAGGGCTTGCCCACGGCAGCCATCGCCGGGCGGGTGGTGGATAGCCAAACCGGGCAGCCGGTGCGCGGCGTCCCCATCACGGCCTACTTCCACGACGCAGCGGACGTGATGACCTTCCGCGCGGGCGAGACCGGCCTGCTCGATGGGCGCTTCGCGCTCGACGGGCTGCCCGCCAGGGCATATCGCCTGGCAGTGGAAGGCTACACGCTCACCCCGATGGGGACCGTCACCATCACCAATGACGCCGACATGAGCGGCTTGCTGCTGCGGGCGTCGCCCGTGGTCACGACGCCGGAAATCCCTTCGACGCCGCGCGCCATTCCGAGCTTTGCGCCGTCGCTGGCGCTGGATGACGCGGGGCGGGCCACGCTGGCCTGGCAGCAGGGTGATGAGGGGGTGATTGTAGGGCAATACGACCCAACCAGCGACGCCTGGGTGAATGTGGCCGCCTTGCCCGGCGTCAGCGGCGACGCGCCCGCGTTGGCCTATGGCCCGACTATTGCCAACGGCGCTCCCGGCTTTGCGCTGGCCTGGCGGCAAGGCTACGGGCAGGAGGGGATGCTGCACTACGCCATCGCCGCGCGCGGGCCATCCGACCGCCTGCTCTGGGGCGCGCCCATCACCCTGACGCAGGATGCCTACGGCGATACCGCCCCCAGCCTTGTAACCTTGCCCGATGGCAACCTGTTGGCGACGTATTTGCAGCGCGACTGGAGCGTGGACGATGACTTCGACCTCTACTATGAAGAGATTGCCCCGCCCGTGCTGGTCTTCACCCTGGCCGATGAGACCGGCGCGCGGTACGAGTTACGCGTCCCGGCCAATCGGTTGGGCGACACAACCGGCTGCGCGGCGGTAGACCTCAAGAAAGAGACCGATTTGCCCAAGTGGGTGCCCATCATCGGCGGGAAATACAAGTTTGAGACCACCGGAGAGGGCTGTATCACGACGGGCTGCGCGCCCGGCGCCGAAGTCACCGGCCAGATCAAGGTCAAGTTCACCGATTACGTTGAGGGGGCCGGCAGCATCGGCGGCAGCATCAGTTGGCAAACCGACAAAAAAACCTGCACCTACGTCTTCGACAAGGCCAGCGTGACGCTGGGCGTGGGCGCGACGGGCAAAATTCCGGCGGCCATCTTCACCGTGCTCGGCGTGAAAATCGAAGCCGGGGCCAAGCTGCTGGGCAATCTCAACGGCTCCGCCGGTTGGAAGGGCGGGTCGCCGGCGCGGTTGCCCGACGAGAGCGAGGTCACGCTCACCGCCGGGTTAGGGCCGTATGGCAAAGCCGAAATCTGGGGCGCGGAGGCCGAAATCGGCGGCACGGGCGAAGCCGGGCTGAAGTACAGTATGCCGTCCAACGAATTTGAGTTCACCGGTTTCTGCCTGCGCGTCAACGGCGAGGTCAAATACCGCATTGTCTCCCTGTCGTTTAGCAAGGCGGTCGGTAATAGCTGCAGTGGATTGCAGCAGATGGTGGCGCAAGCGACCGCGCCCAATGGTCCGCAACAGCGCGCGGGATGCGTCCCTGCCGTGCGCGACGGGATCCCGATGCTGGATTGCAAAACCGAGCGCGTCCAGGCGCAGCAAGGGACAGGTAACCGCTATCCCGGTCAGCCCGTCCTGGCCGACCTGAGCGCCGATCTGACACACGACGGCCCGGCGGGGCTGGTCTCGACCGCCGCCGCGCCTGGATTGCGCGCGAGCGTCCAGACCGCGTCGGAGACGTTGGCCGTGTGGACGAAAGATTCGCCGAATCCCACCAGCACGGTCGGCAGCAGTGTGGTCGTGGCGGCCTACGCCGGCGGCGCGTGGAGCGCGCCGGTTGAAATTGCCGATAGCACGCACTTCAACAACGCGCCGGCGATGGCCTACCTCACCGCGACGCAGCCCATCGTCGTCTGGGAACAGGCCGGCGGCGGCGGCATCAGCCTGAGTTCGACCATCACCGCCGTGATTGACGCGCTGGAGACTACTGACCTTTACTACAGCGTGCGGACGGGCGGCGTGTGGAGCGCGCCGGCGGCGTTGGCCGCGCCCGCCGGGAGCGATCTCGCGCCCCAGGTCGCCGCCGATGGGCAGAGTTCGGCGTTCGTCGCCTGGATGAACACTACCGACGCGGCCAACACTACCCTCTACACGGCCTTCTGGAATGGGTCGGGATGGGCTGCTCCGACAACGTTGGCGCATCCGGCGGGCATCGTGGATTCACTCGTGGCGGGGTACCTCGTCAGTGGGACGGCCTCCATCCCCCTGCTGGTGTGGGCGCAGACGACCGACGCCGACGACGCCACCCGCGATGATACGCGGTTGTTCTACAGTCGCTACGTGAGCGCGGAGTGGAGCGCGCCGCGCCTGGTGGTCGCGGACTCCGTGCCCGTTCCTGAGCCGGCAGCAACGGTCGCGCGCCCCGCGCGCGGGGTTAGCGCGACGCCCGCGGTCTGCGCCATGACGGACACGGCGGCGCTGCTTGGTTGGCCCCGGCCGCCCGCGAGCTGCTGCGAGGAACTCGGCAACGACACCCCCACGCCGCCTCAGCCCCCCCCCGATGATCCCGCCACGCCGGGGGTGCAAGGTTCGCAACCCGTCAGCGGCGGCGCCACCGAACTGATTCGCCCCAACGATCCCAACGAGAAAGTGGGCCTCACCGGCGTCGGCGATCAGCATCAGGTGTTGCCCGGCACACGCCTGGCGTACAGTATCTTCTTCGAGAACGTCATCACCGCCACCGCCCCGGCGCAGCAAGTCGTCATCACCGACGCGCTGGACGCCAACCTGGATTGGAGCAGTTTGCGCTACGAGAGCGTGGGCTTTGGGGATGAGGTCATCGCGGTGGGCAGCGACGCCGCGCGTTTCTCTGTGCTGCACCCCATCGCGGACTACCGGCCCGACGTGGAGCACACCTGGTGGGTGACGGTGGAAGGCGCGCGTGACCCGACGACGGGCGTGGTGACGTGGACGTTCCGTACGCTTGACCCGGAGACGGAGGACTTCCCGACCGACGCGCTGGCGGGCTTCCTGCCGCCCAACGATGCCAGTGGGCGCGGGCAAGGCTTTGTCAGCTTCTCCATCGCACATCAGCCCGCTCTCGCGCCGGGCACACTCATCCGCAACCGGGCCACCATCGTCTTCGATGACGAGCAAGCTATCGTCACGAATGAATACGTCAATCTGGTGGACGACTTCCACTGGTGCAATCCGCCCGCTGCCGTCGAAATCACCGGCGCACTCACCGCAGCCCTTTCGCTCCCCGCCGTCTTCACCGCCACCGTCCAACCGCTCACCAGCACTGCTATTCTGCCAATGAACTTCCCGCTCACCTATACCTGGGCCGCGACGGGGTTGCCGGCTCAGACGCGCGTCATCAGTGAGAGGGTGGACACGGCGACGTTCACCTGGCCGGAGGGGGGCGCGCAAACCGTCACAGTGACGGTACACGGCCCGTGCGGCGACGCGGTTAACGCCACCCACGCCATCGTCGTGAGCGACGGTTGGCGTATATACCTGCCGCTGGTGCTGCGCACCGCGCCGTAACGAGATGCCCGGTTGCGGGTTGACATCAGGGCAACACGCCGCCCAGGTGGCGTGTTGCCCTGATGGTGTCGTTGAAAGTGATTTACGGATGGCCCTGCTCCGCAAGCGTTCTTCTGAAATACAGTAGGGTTAATCCTGGGTTTGAAGCTCGGTTGGAGGGAGTTCCGGGGCGCTGATTGCATATCCCATGAGGGATAACATTCTCTCCACATAGCGCCGCCCCAGTTCTCTGATGCCGGCCGAATCAAAATGGGCATCATCTTGTGCGATACACCCCTGCGAGGAGATCGCGTGGACCGTCGGAATGGTATCCGGCAATGTAATGCGCAAAATTGAGGTATCAGTCCGATAGGAGATTTGACGCAAAATGAATATCCTGAGCAAATTTCTAGCAGCTTTCGTCGTGGGGGCGGCGTTGATGCTGGCGCTCTCTTTCACCATCTACCGCAAGAGTTACTACTACAAGAAAGCGATGGCCGAGGCAGGTCTGAGGGAAAAACCACCGGCGCGCAGTCGGCTGGTGACGGTGGGAATGATGATCGCCATGATTGCCTTCTTCGCGCTCTTCGATCTGTGGATTTGGGGAGGCGCGGCGCGCTCCTTTGCGTTTCTCGCCGCAATCAACCTGGGGTTGGTTGCGCTGTTGTCACTGTTCGATGCGCTGTTCATTGACTACTTTGTGCTGCTGGTCTGGCGGCCGGCCATCTTGCGAATGTCCGCAGGTCAGCCCACGCGTGCAGCCATGATGCAGCATATCCGACGCCAACTCACCGCCGGATGGATTTTTAAGGTGCCCATCGCCTTCCTGGGGGCCGTTTTGGCCGTCATCCTCAGCACTTTCTGATAGCCGTAGGGAACAACCACGTCCAACTTACCACCGGATTGCTTGACATACCTTGAAATTAGTTGTATAATCTAATCATTGTATAATCAAACTAATTTCAGTGAGAAGGATAGATGACGCTTCCCGATAAAACCTATCTGCAAATCAACCAGGCGCTCTTCAGCCTGACGCACGCTTACGAAACGCGAATGGAAGCCGACGCGGACAACACCGCCGGTCTGAGCCTTTCAGATTGCTCGGTGCTGATGGTGCTGCACCAGTTCGCGCCCACCACCGCCGCGCGTTTGTCGGAGATCATGGACATCAACCCCGGCACGATTTCGGTCTACGTGCAACGCCTGACAAAAAACGGGCTGGTGCGCCGCGAACAAGACCCGGACGACCTGCGCAACTGGCGGCTGACCCTCAGCGAACCCGGCAACATCGTCGCCAGCGCAGTGGTCGCCGCTGCCGCCGACTATACTCGCGCCTTCCTGGCCGCGCTGGACGAGGAAGAGCAAGCAACGCTGCACCGCCTGCTGCTGAAGGCGTCGCACAGTCTGGGATTCGATTGGCAATAAGCGATGAATCCTGCAACGACACCCCAACCGCTTCAGGGAGGGCAATTCGTCGTGTGGTTGGCCTCACAATACCATCCGATCAATTTTGCCTTCATGGCCCGGATTCGTGGCGGCCTCACCCCCGGCAGGTACAACAGGCGCTCGACAAACTGCGGATCAAATATCCCCCCTTATCCATGCGCGTGGGCAGCGAATCCGACGGAAGTGTCTACCTGATTTCCGATCCGGCCCTGAGGTTCCCCGTGCGCAGCGTCGCCCGCGACCATGCGGAGCGGTGGATAGCCGAAGTCACGACTGAGCTGGGCCAGGCTTTTGATCTGTTCACGCAACCGCCTCTCCGTCTCGTCTTGCTCCAGGACGAGGAACTTTCAGAGATCCTCTTTGTTTGCCCCCACGTTCTGGCAGATGGCCTGGCTGTTGCCTATCTGGTGCGCGATTTTTTGGCTTTTCTGGGCAATCCTGCGGCTGAGGAAGTCGCTATGCCGCTCGCGCCGCCCATGAGTACGTTGATCCCTGATTTTCCAGGGAAACGCATGGTTATCTGGCGGGCAAAACTAAAAGCCGGATTGTTCAAGCTCTTGCTGCGCCATGGGTCAAAAACCGATGAGGCCAAGACAGAGGCAGCGCATTGCGTCGCACCTCCATATCACTTGTGTCCCTGGGTGTTGACTGCCGAACAAACCGCCGCTCTGGCGGCGCGGAGTCGCGCCGCAGACACGACCGTCCACGCGGCCTTGTGCGTCGCTTTCTTGCGCGCTTTTGGCGAGTGTTGCGGAGATGGGTGGAAGCGCACCCTCCAAAGCCCGGTCAACCTGAGAGATCGCTTGCGCCGCCCGGTGGGTGAATCGTTTGGGTTGTTCGTCAACCTGGTGGAATTTAGCGTCAACTGTGCGCCTGAGCGCGATTTTTGGGAGGTCGCCCGCGAAATCAAACAAGCCTTTACCCGGCGCAGCGCGGATAAACACATTTTCAACTCTTTGATTGAAACCAATGTCGCCATGCCCGCGTTGCGCGCTGTCATCACGCCCAAAATCGTGGCTCAATCTTTTATGACTGTGAAGCATGATCTTTCGATCAGCAACCTGGGCCGCCTGGATTTCCCGGTACGTTATGGCGCGTTAGAATTGGATGCACTCTTCGGCCCTATCCTCGGCGACGATCCGGAGGATAGGGTGTTAGGGGTCGTCACCATCGGCGGTGTCATGCACTTAAGCTTGTCATTCACCGATTCGAAAATGAGTCCCGCGCAGGCGGAACAACTCAAAGAATCAGCTATGGATTGGTTGGCCCAAGCCGCCAATGGATAATTCCTAGCGCCTTCATTTGCAAAGATAAAATTTTTTAGCGAAGTAGTTGGGTTATCAAACTATCTGACTGTAAAAGGACTGTGAACAAAATGAAGAAATTAGTTTTAGTGAACCCGGTCAATCCGGCCCGCATTGGCCTCACTGTCAACAAAAGCTCGCGCTTCCCGCCGATCGGCCTGGGCATCGTTGCGGCGCTGACGCCGGCGTCGTGGGACGTGACGCTGATAGACGAAAACTGGGAGCCGTTCGCGTACCAGGACGCCGACTGCGTGGGCATCACGGCCTTCACCGCGTCGGCCAGCCGTGCCTACGAGATCGCCGCAGTCTACCGGCAACGCGGCACGCCGGTCATCATGGGCGGAATCCACGCTTCGATGCGCCCCGACGAGGCCCTGCAATTCGTGGACGCGGTCGTCATCGGCGAGGCCGAGACCGTCTGGCCGCAAGCGCTGGCCGACGTGGAAGCCGGCCGGCTCCAGAAGCAATACCACGGCGGGTGGTCCGACCTGGCCGGCGCCCCTCAGCCGCGACGCGACCTGTTCCATCCCGGTTACATGTTTGCATCTGTGCAAACCTCGCGGGGCTGCCCCATGGACTGCGAATTCTGCTCGGTGTCGGCCTTCAATGGCAGACGCTACCGCCGCCGGCCCCCGGAAGAGGTGCTGGATGAACTGGAGACGATCCCGCAGCAGATGCTTTTCTTCGTGGACGACAACATCATCGGGTACGGCAAGGAATCGCGGGAGCAGGCGCTCGCGATCTTCAGAGGAATGGTGGAGCGCAAGATGAACAAGCTGTGGTTCTGCCAGGCCTCGCTCAACTTTGCCGACGACGAGGAGGTGCTGCGCTGGGCGAGTCGCGCCGGGTGCAAGATGGTGTTTTTGGGATTGGAAGCTGAGGAAGTGGACGCCCTGGAGGAAGTCAACAAACGGCTCAACCTCCAGCGCGGCGTGGAGAATTACGAGCAGGCGTTCAAGCGCATCCACCGCGCGGGGATTGCCGTCCTGGGAGCGTTTATATTCGGGATGGACGACGACACGCCGGACAAGCTGCGCCGGCGCGCCGCGTACATGGTCAACAGCGGGGTGGACGTGATGCAGCGGACGTTCCTCACGCCGCTGCCGGGCACGCGGCTGTTCGAGAAACTGCATCACGAAGGCCGGCTGATCTACGCCGATTTTCCTCGCGATTGGGAGCGCTACGACATGGGCGAAGCGACGCACCGCCCGCAGGGCATGACGCCGGAGGCGCTCACCCAGGCGATGGCGGAATCGGGCCGGTGGATGTACTCCTGGCCGGTGCTGCTGCGCAAGGCGCTGCGCACCCTGTGGGAAACGCGCAATCCGGCAGCCGCTATGTTCGCCTGGAACTCCAATCTCAACTACCGCAACGTCTCCGGCGTCAAGTAAAGAGGCCGACGGGCTATGTTTCAAACGCACAAAAAACTGGGATTTTCAAAATCCCGGTTTTTGCGTCACACACTCATCCCAAGAGCGCTTCAATCATTTCAATCCTCTTTCAAAAGTGGTCGCTAATGCGGCCAGGGTAAAGGTGTGTGTTTGTGTGTGGGTACCCCTGCACGAAAACACACACTTCCTTTATCTATTCCGTGGGCGCCTTCTGCCCGGTCGCCTGTCGGGCGTCGCCGGCTGATCAACCGCATCACTTTAGCGCGGCCACGATCGCATTGACGTTGCATCGCATATAAGCAAGATAGGATGGCGCATCACCGTCCGGGTCGGTAAGCGATCCGGTGTAGAGGAATACCAACTGTATGCCGGTATCCTCGGCCACTCGTTGCGATAGCGCCGGATTGACCGTGCTGCCGACAAAAATTGCCGGGACAGCGTAGGCGCGAATGGCATCTTCGAGCGCTGCGATATCCTGGGCGGAAGGCTGCGCCGCCGTGCTGTAGCCCGGCACCACCGCGCCCAACTGTTCCAGCCCATAGTGCGCCGCTAAATAGTCGAAGGCCAGATGATCCGTTAACAACACGCGCCGCGCCTCCGGGATTTGCGCAATTTGTTCGACAATCCAGGCATCCAGCGCCGCCAGTTCTTCCCGGTAGGCGGCGGCGTTAGTCTGATAAGTTTTCGCGTTGACCGCATCCAGCCGGCTCAGAGTGAGTTCGATAGAGACGGTCCAAATCAAGACATTACGCGGTGAAGTCCAGATATGGGGATCCATCTCGTGGTGATGCTCGCCCTCGTGTTCATCCCCTTCGTGAGCGCCTTCATCGTGTTCGCCCTCGTGAGCGCCTTCATCGTGTTCAGCGCCGGCAAACTTCAGCAGCGCCAAATCCTGGGAGAGATCAATGAGTTCGGCTTCCCCACCAGCGTTTTCCAACAGATCGGTCAAAAATTCCTCCAACCCCGCGCCGTTGATAAAAACAACGTCGGCGTCGCTGATCGCCGCGACATCTTGCGGCGCCGGCGAGAACGAGTGCGGATCGCTGCCCGGCGACAGCAACACCGTGAGATCAATCGCCTCACCGCCGATTTGATGCACCACATCCCCCACGATCGTGGTGGTGGCGACAACCTTGAGCCGGCTATCCGGCGCCGCTGCCGGCCCACGACATCCGGGCAAGACCACCAGCGCCATCAGCAACGCAAAACTAGAGTAAACTATTTCCCGCAACATAAGAACCCCTTTCTCTCATTGAAAATTATTTTCATTAAAACGGTAAAAAAAGCGCGATGACTCGCGCCCTATCGCGTAAGACCCGGCGCCGGGCAGACGGCCCGACTCTTCTACCTTATCTACATCACGCGCTTTCCGCCGGGTGTTCCTGGCAATCCGGGCACAAACCGCTCAGCTCTAACAAATGCGCGCTGATGACATATCCCGTCTGCATCCGGACGCTTTCCAACAAGGCTTCCAACCCGTGACACGGAAACTCGATCACGCGGTGGCAACTCTCGCAGATCAGATAATGATGGTCGCTGCCGGCGCTGGCGTAGCTATGACAATGATGCTCGCTGTGGACGCGCCGCGCCAACCCCAACTCGTTAAGCAGATCAAGCGTCCGGTAGACGGTCACGAGACCCAATGAAGGGCAGAGAGTTCTGCCCAGGGCGTAGATTGTTTCGGGATTGAGTCCGGCGGCGTTCTCCTCCAACACTTGCAAAACGGCCAGGCGGGGCTGTGTCAGCTTGTAGCCAGCCTCGCGCAAAACCTGCGCCATCGGTGTTTGTTTCGGATCGGGCATCGTCCCTCTTATTGAAAAAAACTTTCAATATGATAGGCGTCATTGTAGCATAGTGAAGACACTTGTCAAACGGGGTTATTGCATCAGCAGCAGGCTAATCGCCATCACCGCCATGCCGCCGACCATGCCAAGAATGCTGTCGTGGCCCTTGCCGTAGGCGCGACTGGTGGGCAGCAATTCGTCTATGCTGATGTACACCATGATGCCGGCGATGCCGGCGAAAAGCGATCCCATCACCTGCGGCGGCATGACGTCGCCCGGCCCGCCGACCAGCAAGCGCAAGGCGACGTAGGCGATCAGGGCGCCGACCGGTTCGGCCAGGCCGCTCAGGAATGAGTAGATGAACGCCCGGCGGCGTTCGCCGGTGGCGTAATAGATGGGCACGGCCACGCTGACGCCTTCGGGGATGTTGTGCAGCGCGATGGCGATGGCGATGACCACGCCAACGCCGGGATCCTTCAGCGTCGCCAGAAAGGTCGCCAGGCCCTCCGGGAAGTTGTGGATGCCAATCGCCAGCGCCGTGAACAGGCCGGTGCGCAGCAGCGCATGGTGTTGGGCGCACGGCGCGGAGCCAGGCGAATGCGTGTCAGGGCATTCTGGGGCGGGCGGGTGGAGTTCGGCGGTCTCTTGCTCCGAATGGACATGGGGATATCTTCTCCAAAAATAGTCTGGTAGTCGTTAGTCAGTTCGTCGTGATTATACCGACAAAGCCGGTTTGCGGAAGTTGAGCGTGTAGTACCACCCGTTGCCGTACTGTCCGGCGGCCTCAAATCCGGCAGCCTGTGCCCAGGCGGTGGTGGTCGCGCGAAGCGGATAATCCGGGTCCAAGAACTCTTCCGTCATCGAAACGACGCCGCCGGGTTTGAGCACGCGATAAATCTCGCACAGAGCGCGCACCGGGTCGGGGATTTCGGGCAGCACGGTGATGAGGTAGGCGCGATCCACGCTGGCGTCTTCCAGCGGCAGCTCGTAGGCGTTGGCGACGTGGGTGTCCACGTTGGTCACGCCGGCGGCCTGGACGCGCGCCTGCACCTGCGCGATCATCTCCGGCTGGATGTCCACGGCGATGACTTTGCCCGCCGGCCCCACGCGCTGCGCGGCGTCCAGCGTGAACGCGCCCGGCCCAGGGCCAAGCTCCAGCACCGTCTCGCCGGGCCGCAGCCCTGCGTAGACGAGCGCATTGCGCACGTCCCAACGGCGCAGGGGATTGTCCACGATCCAGCTCGGCGCAAAGGGGCAAGGCACGCCGTCGCCTTTTTTCACAAATCGCACGATCAACTTCATGACGAATAGCCAAAAAAACAGCAGTCCGCCGAACGCGGCCAATAGCCACCAGAAAACGTTACACTTTTTCATTGCACTCCCTTGAAAATAGCCACAGAGATCACAGAGTTCACAGAGAAAACCCTTTGTGTCCTTCGTGTCCTTTGTGGTGAAAATTTTCTGCTTCTACCGGATTTAGTAGTTTTGGGGTCGGGCGCGTTGGTGGTATGATGTGGCCCTGAAATGTAACCCCCAGGAGGTTTCGATGTCGGCTGCTGCACCTCGCACCCGTACTTGTAGTCACGAGAAAAACACGGAGTATGCCGCCCGCAAGTCCAAACGGATCTGTATTCCAATTGACGCGGAGACTTATCAAGCGATTATTACCGATCGGCCAGCTTTCAAGGCCTATCTGGATCAGCAGATTGCTACATTCCCGGAACTCTTTCCGGCCACCATCACCCACGGCTATACCTTGCCGGGTTTCGTGCCGCTGTCCGCCAAAATGCCGGAGATACGGATGCGCCGGATCGCGGTGCCCGGTGCCGCGGCGGGCACGGTTGAGGTGTTCACCGTGGCGCCCTCGTTTGTGCTGCCCTATATGACCGGCTACACCCATGAAGTGGCGGCCGGGTTGTTTCTGTGCAAGTTCGATGTACCCGCCGGGGCGCTGGCGCGGGTGTTTGGGCGCGACGCAATGTATTGGGACCGTCTCATCCGCCAGTTCGGCCGGAATAGTGTGGTGGGCACCACGGTCAAAGCCCCGGAGACCCTGCCAGCACACCTCTTGGCCGACGAGAAACACGCCTGGTTGAACGGCGAAAAGGTCTACGTGACCACCACCGTTGGCGGCGAGTGTGTGCTGGGCGCTTCTGTGAGCCGGACCGCCGATACGGACGGCTTGCCGGAGGGCTACGGGCACTTCAAGGCCGAGGCGCAAGACTTGCCGCCCGACTACACCCCCGCCAGCGTGAACGTGGATGGCTGGGACGCCACCCAAGCCGCCTGGCAGGCGCTGTTTGCCACTCTTACCTTCATCCGCTGTTTCCTGCATGCCTTCCTCAAGATCCGCGACTGCGGCAAACGCCTCAAGACACAGTTCACCGACCTGTGTACCCGGGTCTGGCACTGCTAGCACGCTCCGGACAAGGATACCTTTCGCGCCCGCGTCGCGGCCTTGCAGCCCTGGGCCAAAGAGTCTCTGCCGCCCGGCCCGCCCCTGGACGCCGTCTTGAAGCTGTGTGCCAAAGCGCCCCTCTTTGCCCTGGCCTATGACCAGCCCGGCGCCTGTCGCACCAGCAATATGCTGGACCGCCACATGCGGCCGCTGGCCCGCAGTCTCGCCACTCCCCAATACTTCCACGGTCATTTGATGAGCGCCGAGTTGCGCGTGCGCGCCTGGGCCTTGCTCCACAATTTCCTCCCCTATGGCCCGCGCGTGAGCAAAACCAATCCCTATCAATCCCCCGCCCATCAACTCAATCGCCGGGTGTATCACGCGGATTGGTTGCAGAACCTCCTCGTTTCGGCTTCCATGGGTGGCTGGCGCCAATAACCACAAAATCCGGTAGAAGCAGGCGATTTCTACGTACACCCGTTGATAGTGACTGGCGCCGCGCTGGGCATAGGCCTCAGGCACGGTCAGCACCGTGATGTCCGGCTGCGCCTGTAAGCATTGGGTAAGTGCTGTGATCTCATCCGGTAAACCTTGAATCCATAGTTTGAGCATTGGATTACCCCCTTCAGATGGTATAGGCTACCTACCTACCTACCTACCTACCTGGCCCTCAGTCACACACTTTCCGCCAAATCGGCGGTTTCCGCGGCATTTTGAGTGTGTGTCTCCCCCAGGTAGGTAGGTAGTTCGGCCTCAGCGCCGGCACATAACGACCAACCGGCGTTCTTTAACCACTGGTAAGCCGTGCGGCCGTAGTCGCGCAGTTTGTCGGCGCGGCTGCCGCCCGGTGTCTGCCCGGTGGCTTCGTGGAGCAATTGTTTGACGCGGTTCTGTCCATACCCCTGGTGTGCGACCAGCAGACAGGCGGCCGCTTCCACCGGCGACACCACAAACGTGTTGCGTCCCACGGTTTCGGGAAGGGTGCCGAGCGCTTCAGGATCGAAGGCGGGCCATTCCGTCAGTTCCGGCGCGCCCCCGCGTTGGGCTTCCAGTTCCCGGCGGGGGATGTAAGCTGTTTGCAAGCGTTGCACGGCTTTCTCAGTGATGGCATAGCAGTCACCGGCGCCTAACAGTTGGTCCGCGCGCGGGCGGGCCTGACCGATTAACACTCTGGAAGCTTCAAATGAATCTGTGCGCAGCGCCACCCGCCCGCCCAGATTCCGTTTGATGTCAGGGTGCCTGAAGGTGCCTTGCAGCGGGTTCTGCGTCCCAACCAGCACGTGGATGCTCACCCCGCGCCCTTGAGCCGTCAACCGCCGCAACAATTCGGCGCAGGCGGGATCTGTCGTGAATTCTTGAATTTCATCCGCCACCAAGATGATGCGGCCGGCGTACCGCCCGGTTGTATAGCGCTGTCGCATCTCACCGGCGAGCCAGGCGAAGGCGTCGCGGACGGTGGCCAAATCCACCGCCAGCGGCCCGATCCGTCCCCGCAGGCCTTGCAGACAGCCCAACCCATCTCCGAACTTGCCATCGCACAACACCAGCCGATTGGCGGGGTCCTCCGCCAATTGCGCGACGGCGCTGCGCAGGGCAAAGGTCTTGCCGCTGCCGGTGTAGCCGCCAAACAAGTAATGGGGGCATCCCTCCAGGCCGAGCGTCACGGTCGCGCCGACAGCGTTCTTGCCGGCGATCCAGCGCCCGCCACCGCGGGGATGGCGGCCCAGGGTGCTCAGGGGAATATCTTTCTCAGCCCACTCATCGGGCCAGGCCACTTCCAGGCGCACATAGCGTGAAGTCATATACACCATCGGTTCGCCGGGGAAATCCCAGGGGACCAACTGGCGGTGCCGGGCGTAGTCTTGCACGCAGAGCGCCTGGCGCAGCGCCACGGCATCCATACCGGCGGCGATTTCCAGCGCGCCGGCGCGCGGGCCTTTGAGCGTCTCGATTTTATGAAGGGTCAAAGGGCGGTTCCCCAGGTATCCGGCCTGGGCCGCGCGGGCGACCTGCTCGGCCCATTGTTGGAGTGCAGGGTCACGCATATCCATTGGGTCACCTCCGTAAGGGATGAATGCACTATCCGGGCGGGGGGCATTGACACCGGGGCGTAGATTTCCCCAGCACGCGCTCCCCAGACCCAGCAGCAGCGCCAGTATCCAGAACCATCGGTGGCTATGCATGGACGGGACTCCGGGGCGCAGCATAGCTACCCGCGGCTGGCGCGGATAAGGGGAAACGGCTACCGGCAACAATACCAACCGTTGTAGCATCGCCACCGCTCAGGGCGGTAGTAGTAGGCGCTAACATCCAGAACCTCCGCAAGGGGAGTCGCCTTGGAGGGTGTCCGGGGAAGATGTCGCCCAAGTCGGATCGTCAGTTAGCCCCAACAGGTATTCCACGCTGGTGTGCAAGACTTGCGCCAGGCGCGCCACCGTGACGGCGGCGACGTGGGGATGATGGGGCTCCTGTTCCAGCCGCCAGACGTGACGGGTACTGACATCGGCGCGGCGGGCGAGTTGCTCACCGGAAAGCCCGAATTGTTGGCGCAGCGCGCGCAGTCGTTGTCCCTCAAAATGCGGATTGCGAATGGTTTCAGACATGGTTCAGCTCCTTGAGTGTATTTAAAATGAAAAACCGGCGGTTAACTGCCGTCAGGCACATGCCTGGCGTAAGCTAACCGCCGGTCAACTGGGTTTAAAACACAACAGCGGTTAGCTTACCTTGAACACGTATGTGTCAAAGGTACTTGCTAACCGCTGAATTGCTGTTATGATACGTAGACTTGAACGTTAAGAACGCAGTAGCGCAGGTCAATCCTACGCAGGAGAATGGGCGTTCAAATCATGGGTTCCCCTGAAATGGTACATCGGGCGGCAAAAGCCGCACTGTATTGTCTGATGTAGAGCGAGTCCAGTTAGTCACGCGGCGCCAGCCCCAGCAGTTGCCGCAACCACACCCGCGTTTCCTCATCCACCATCTTGACCAAATCGGTCCGCCGTTCCCGACCCCACTCGCCTTTGCTGCCCAGCCGCAGCACTTTCTGTGCCACCA
>JAKQHY010000200.1 GCA_029555965.1 Chloroflexota bacterium
TGCAGCCGGGCGAGCGCGCCGTCATCCTGGATTGGAAGACATCCCAGAAGCGTTCTTCGTCGGCGGCGCTCAAGCTGCGCTTGCAGACGCGCGTCTACCGCTACCTGCTGGTGCGCGCGGGCGCGCATTACAACGGCGGCGCTCCCCTGGCCCCTGGACAGGTTGAAATGCGCTACTGGTTCGCCGAATTCCCGGAGTCGGCGGAGCGATTGCCCTACGATGCCGCGCAGTTCGCCGAGGACGCGCACACCTTGACCGACCTCATCACCCAAATTGCCGCCCTGGGCGACGATGACTTCCCGCTGACCTCGGACGAGCGCCGCTGCCAGTACTGCCTCTACCGCTCCTACTGCGAGCGCGGCGTCCAGGCCGGGCAGATGGACGCGATGGACTATGAGGATGCGCCTGCGACGATCAATGAGTTGAGTTTTGACTTCGAGCAGATTGCGGAGATTGCGTTTTGAGGTGATTGGAAATCGGGTAGTGGGAAATTGGGAAGAAGGTGCGGTTGAAAAATGAGGCGGTGACGGTACAATGACTATGAAAGTATGTCGGGCGACCAGTCGACTGATGAAACCCTTGTCAAGAAATAGATTTCATACTTGGAAGATAATTCTATGAAGCAGGAGGAATCCACTTCACTGTCTTCCAAAGTTCTTGACTGGCTTGACAGGCAGGGCTATGCTCTTGAAATGCGCGCAGCTTTGGCGTTTGGCCGAGCTGGGTTTGAGGTATCCTTGTCGCAAAACTATCTTGATCCAACAACAAATGAACTCAGGGAAATTGATGTCGTTGCGTCGTTGAGTCGCTCAAGTGAGAATGTGTCGGCCTCAGTCAAGTTGTTCATTGAGTGCAAATATGCAAAAAGGCCTTGGGTGACATTTACATCAAAGAAAACCTCCGACCGGTTTAGCTACTTTTCCAGGATTTTAGGAGGCAAATATGATGTGTTTCGTTGGGACACCCAATCAACTCTACAGGCACGTCTGCTGGCGCACATGCTTTCATCCTTTGGACGGGAAACACTGCTAAAATATGCGTCTTTTCTTGTCCCCGAATCGGTTGGCTATCGAGTCACTGAAGCACTTGGGGATTCAGACAGTAAGGACAATGCCTATGCTGCTCTGATGCAAGTGACAAACTGTATTCGAGCGCATGATGTTGCGATGGAGCGCGATTATGAAAGACTTGTAGAGGAGTATGAGAATTCACTTGAGGCTGGGCGACATGCAGGATTTCGTATTTTCTGCGGGATTGGGCTTCCGATTGTCTTAATCCGAGGGAAGTTATTCGAATGTTATTTGGATTTGAACGAAAAAATTGTTCTCTCTGAGATTGGCGAAAGCGTTGTAATGGTGTCCAGCAAAGACACGGTTAGTGCATCTCACGAGGAATCTGTTGTAAGCCCCATAAGAATCATCACAGAAGATCTATTGGAGGATTACGCGCAGCAGATGTTTGGGGCTGTGAATGCCTTGCTTGCGCAGGATGCGGCGCTAAAGGAAGTGTGGCAGTATGAACGGGACAAGCTTCCTCAAGAATTTGAACCAGATGAAATTCTATTTTGATTCGGAATAATGCCTGCAAAAAAAATGCTATACAAACACAATGAGGCAAAAAAGGAGCACAATCAATGACATCTTCTGAAGAGCCTATTCTCAATGCCATCTATGCAAGAAGAAGCATACGCAAGTTTGTTCAGGATAAACCCGTCGAAAGAGCCAAACTCGAGACGTTATTGAAAGCAGCGATGGCCGCGCCGTCAGCCTGTAACATCCAACCCTGGGATTTTATCATCATCGAGGATAAAGAAAGCATCAGGGCGATACAGGAAGGTATAGCCCAGTATGCAGGGTATAATCCAAGCGTGGTCCTTGTTATCTGTGGGAGTAACGAGTTTATACCCTGGAAGGGCTATGGAATCGTGGATTGCGCTTGCGCGATGGAAAACATTATGATCGCCGCCCCCGCTCTGGGGCTGGGAACCGTCTGCATTGGCGGGTTTGACCGGGGGAAAGTCAAGGCGCAATTGGAAATACCGGAAAACATCGAAGCAGTGGGAATGCTCTATGTGGGATATCCCGATGAAGAGAAGCCGCCAAGAACGAAATATCTCGAAGAAGCGGTACACTGGGGCAAATACGATAAGGCGAGACCCAGGAACCCACGACCCGGAAATATTCTGGAATTCGGGCCTGAGGCCTCGTTGTGAACAATGATGATGGAGCACTCGTTGAGAACCCGTTACCAAAAAATGAGTTGGCAACAACAACTCGGCAATATGGCTTCGACGTTGGCCCGTATTGCGAACAACGTACCTATCCCAGGTCACGACGAAATCGTGAGGATGTGTCTCCGTGAAGCCGCCTGTTTCATTGAGTGGAGTATCTCTGCCGTGCCCTCTGAGCATTGGTTGGAACTGGCCGCGATGCAACGGGAACTGCTGACCTGGCAGCGCAGGTGGCCGGTTGAAGACGCGCGCGAGATTCTGGCCTTACACACACGGAATCAATCTGACCGCATTTTACAGATGGCCGGATTTTATGATCTGGGTAACAGTTCTGCCAAAAACTTAACACAAAGGGAGAAATGAAGATGTACAAACTGGTTTTGATTCGCCACGGCGAAAGTGAATGGAACAAGGCCAACCTGTTCACCGGTTGGACCGACGTTGACCTCTCAGAGAAGGGCGTGCAAGAGGCGCATATTGGCGGTAAGACGCTCCGCGAACAGGGCTACACCTTTGACGTCGCCTTCACGTCGGTGCTCAAGCGGGCGATCCGCACGCTGTGGATTGTCCTGGATGAGATGGATTTGATGTGGATTCCCGTCCACCGCGCCTGGCAGTTGAACGAGCGGCACTACGGCGCGCTGCAAGGCCTGAACAAGGCGCAAACGGCGGCCAAATACGGCGATGAGCAGGTCCTCATCTGGCGGCGCAGCTACGACACCCCCCCGCCCGCGCTGGAAAAATCGGACGAACGCTGGCCTGGCCACGACCGGCGCTATCAGAGCCTCGCGCCGCAGGACGTGCCGCTGACCGAGTGCCTGAAAGACACCGTCGCACGCTTCCTGCCCTACTGGCATGAGACGTTAGCGCCTGCCGTCAAATCGGGGCAGCGCGTCATCATCGCTGCGCACGGCAACAGCCTGCGCGCGCTGGTCAAATACCTGGACGCCATCCCCGATGACGAAATCGTCGGCCTCAACATCCCCACCGGCATCCCCCTGGTCTACGAACTGGATGCCGACCTGAAACCGCTGACCCATTACTACCTGGCGGACGAAGCAACCGTCAAAGCCGCGCAGCAGGCCGTCGCCAACCAGGGCAAGGCCAAATAGGCGTTGAGATAGCGTCATTTCGTCAGCCGTCAGTGCATTGCCTCTGACGGCTGATGATTTTGTTGCCAGGACAATATGAAACTTTGGCTTGATCCTCAACCTGTAACCGTCCCCGCCGACCTGCGCGATTTCGTCGGCGGACACCCCCTGGTGGCGGAACTGCTGGTGCGACGCGGTATTACGGATGTTGCCACCGCCCGCGCCTTCCTTGACCCCGATGCCTACACCCCATCGCCGCCGGATGCGATGCCCGGCATGGCGGAAGCGGTTGCGCGCATCACCGCTGCCATCCGCCACAAAGAGCGCCTCTGCGTCTGGGGCGACTTCGATGTGGACGGGCAGACCTCGACCACCCTGCTCGTCGCCGCGCTGCGCGACCTGGGCGCCGACGTGATCTACCACATCCCGGTGCGCGCGACCGAATCGCACGGCGTCAAAGTCCCCTTCCTTCAGCCGGAACTGGACAAGGGCGTGCGGGTTTTGCTCACCTGCGACACCGGCATTGACGCGCACGAAGCCGTCGCCTACGCCAACGCGCGTGGCGTGTCCGTCGTCATCACCGACCACCACGAATTGCCGCCGGAACTCCCCCCGGCGCACGCCATCGTCAACCCGCACCTGCTGCCGGCGGGGCATCCGTTGGGGACGCTGCCCGGCGTCGGCGTGGCCTACAAACTGGCCGAAGCCCTCTATGCGTGGGCGGGCCGTCCCGACGACGCGGCGCAATACCTCGATCTGGTCGCCCTGGGCCTCGTGGCGGACGTCGCGGAACTATCCGGGGATGCGCGCTACCTGCTCCAACGAGGATTGAGCGCGCTGCGGAACACCTCGCGGCTCGGCCTGCAAGAACTGATGCGCTGGGCCAACCTCGTCCCGGCGCGTGTGAGCGAAGAGGACATCGGCTTTGGGCTGGGGCCGCGCCTCAACGCCCTGGGCCGCCTGGACGACGCCAATGTCATCGTCGAATTCCTCACCACCACCGACCTGACCCGCGCCCGCATCCTGGCGTCGCAGCTCGAAGCGCACAACGCGCGGCGCAAGCTGCTGTGCGACCAGGTCTTCGCCGCCGCGCAAGCGCAACTGGAAGAGAATCCGTTGTTATTGGATAGCGCTGCGTTGGTGCTCGGCCATTCCACGTGGCCGACCGGTGTGGTGGGCGTGGTTGCCAACCGGCTGGTGGACCTCTACCAGCGCCCCGTCATCCTGCTGAACACCCCTGCCGACGGCCCGGCGCGCGGCTCGGCGCGCTCGGTGGAGGGTTGCCACATCACCGAGGCTATCGCCGCGCAGCAGGACGTACTGTTGAGCTTTGGCGGGCACGCGATGGCGGCGGGGGTATCCCTGCTGCCGGAAAATCTTCCCACTTTTCAACGGCGTCTCTCTGAGAGCGTCGCCGCCCAACTGAGCAAAATTTCCGCACCGTCCGTACTGACGGTGGACAGCTACGTGCCATTGTCGGCGCTATCGTTGGAACTTGTGGCACAATTGGAGCGACTCGCTCCTTTTGGCTCCGGCAACCCGCGTCCCCTCCTGGCGACGCAGAACCTGACTGTAGCTGCAAACCGTACACTGGGGCGCGAAGGGCATCACCTGTTGGTCACGGTGGAAGACGCCAACGGTGATGCGCAGTCCGTGGTCTGGTGGCATTGGAACAATGCTGCCCTGCCTGAAGGTCCGTTCGACCTGGCTTATTCGATTCGGGTCAACAACTTTCGGGGCGAGCTACAGCTACAAATCGTCTGGGAAGAGGCGCGTGCCATTGTCGCCGCAGAGGTTGCACCGGAACCCACGCCCCAGCGGCAATTGCAAATCGTGGATTATCGTCGCGAGCCGCGTCCCGCCACCTTAATCAAGCCTCTGTTGGAATGCAAGGATGTTCAAATCTGGTGCGAAGGTTCTACAGAGGGCGTATCTGGCAAGACTCGCTACGAACTTCAGCCGGCGTCCGTGCTGGCGCTGTGGACGCTTCCGCCTGGCCCAGAGGAATTGAGTTGCGCTTTTGAGCAGGTCTCGCCAGATACTCTGTACCTGTTTCAAGTGGACCCCGGCTTGTCCACCGCTGAGACGTTTTTGAAGTTTCTAATTGGATTGGTCAAACATACTTTGACCAACCGCGCCGGTGAGCTTCAAATAAGTACACTGGCCGGATTGATGGGGCATCGTGAAGCGACCGTGCGCCTGGGATTGACATGGCTGGAAGCGCGGGGTTTCATCCAAATTGTGAAGGATGAAGGCGGAAATCTACGAGTGACTGCCGGTGAGCAACGCCCCGCGTCAACCCTGGATCAAATCGGCAACCAGCTCCAAGCATTGCTGGATGAAACGGCGGCCTATCGCGCCTATCTCGCACGGGTGAGTGTGGCAGACTTGCGTCGCTTCATTGGGGTTCTGGACGGTCAAACATTGCTATTTACCCCTTGACAAAGAAATGAACACTGGTAGAATCCTGCCTTGCGCGTGGGGAAAGCCAGGCGCAAACAGAAACGAAGTCTGAACATAAACAGCAGTAAAAAACCAAGCGAAGTAGAAAACGCAGGTTCCTTGACAAAGAAACGAAGTATGCTAAACTACAACGCGCTGAGGTGAGACGCAAATCCTGTAAGTGATTGCTCACACCAGAGCACCTTAACATTTGAAGAGTGACAGGAAAGGCGAGGTCAGTAAAGAGGTACAGAGTTCTCCCCCTTGGGGGAGGGAATCGAGCGGAGAGTTCGATCGTGGCTCAGGATGAACGCTAGCGGCGCGCCTAATGCATGCAAG